>CANRFG010000046.1 GCA_947629815.1 uncultured Bacilli bacterium | reverse complement strand
AGAAGAATTTGTAGCTATATTTGATTCAATGTGGGCAGGAGGAAATGAAGCAAAATTAGAACGAATAGCTGAAATAAAATTATCTAATTCTGGAGGTAAGAAAAAATGAGTTTAGAAGAAAAAATGAAAATGTTTAAAAATTATATTTTAAGTAATGTAGCACCTATATTAATTGATTTTATTGATGGAAATAGTATTCCAAATTCTGTAATATTGCCTGCAGATTGTAATGTTAATGATTTAAATGGACATTATGAAAATATTGATTTCGTTGCGCCAAATTGGTTTAATGAATTAAATACTAAAAATTTATTAGTTATAAGTAATATTGATAGTATTTCAAAAGAAGAACAAATGAAATTTGTAGAATTGTTAGCATATAGAAAAATATCTACATTTGAACTTCCTAAAAATACAATTATTATATTAACTGCTAAAAAGATTAGTAAAGAAACAATTAATGAGGAAATATATTCATTAGTTGCGCATATTTGAGGAGTTAGTTTATGAATTTTAATATTGAGTCTATAAAAAATAAAATGCTTGTGAAATATCCTTTTTTTGGTAGTATAGTAGCTAATGTAAATTATAAAGAAGATACTGATATATCTACAGCAGGTACAGATGGGCAAATAATATATTATAATCCAAAGTTTTTGGAAACTTTAAGTGCTGAGGAACAAATTTTTATATTTGCACATGAAGTTTGTCATATTGCATTTGAACATATAACTAGAAGTGAAGGAAAAGATGCTTATGTTTGGAATATTGCAACAGATGCTGTAATAAATCAATTTTTAAAACGAGATGGTTTAAAATTGGTAAAAGGTGGCGTAGATATTGCAGAAGCAATAAATTATAATGCAGAAGAGTTATATGATAAGTTACTTAAAGAAAAACAACAAAGTCAAAGTCAAAATGGACAAGGTAATCAACAAAATCAACAAGGCTCATCATCTTCTGAACAAGGACAAAGTTCTTCAGAAAATTCTCAAAAACAAAACAAAAATCAATCACAAGGACAAGGAACTTCTTCATCAGAATTAGATCCTTTAGAAGAACAAAATCAAGATGTAGGTCATGATACTCATAGTATGTGGAAAGATGCATTAAAAGAAAAAAAAGAATCTAAATTTACAAAAGAAAATAATAATCCCAAAATGGAGCAAAAACAAAACGAAAATCAACAAAAAAGTAAATTACAGCAAGAAGTTAATAAAATCAGTGAAATGAAAGAACAAGATGCTTTCAACAAGAATTTAGAAGAAAAAAGAAAAAAATTAGAAGAATTGAAAAAGTCTTTATTGGAACAAGTAATGAAAGCAGGCACTTCAACTAATGGTAGTCAAATAACTATAAATAATATAGGAAAATCCAAACCATTAGTTGATTGGAGATACATTTTAAGGGAAGCAATTAAGTATGATGTTGATTGGTCATATAAAAATTCATATTTTGAAGATGGTGTTCTAATTCCTAATTTAGAAGAACAGCCTATGCCAGAAACTGAAATTTTACTTGATACAAGTGGTTCAATCAATGAAGAACTTTTAAAAAACTTTTTAAGAGAATGTAAGAATATTTTGCAACACTCAAAATTAAAAGTAGGTTGCTTTGATACAGAATTTTATGGTTTTCATGAAATTAAAACTGAAGAAGATATTGAAAATATGACATTTGAAGGTGGAGGCGGAACAGATTTTGATGTTGCAGTTAATGCCTTTACTAATAGAGTAGAAAACAAAATAATATTTACTGATGGCGAGGCAAATATGCCAAAAAAAGCGTTAGATGCTATATGGATTGTATTTGGCGAAACTAAAATTAATCCAAAAGGAGCTAAGGTAATTCAAATTGACGAAGAGCAATTGAATAGTCTATATTCACATGAAGAAAAGCATACAAAGCAAAACAAATAAAAAATTATAACAACATAATGTTCGTGACATAATAGGAGATGGTTTAAATGGATTTTGATAATAAAGAATATACATTACTTACTAAGGAGCAGGTTGCATATAATTTAATAAAAAAATATGGCCTTAAGTGTGCAATAACAGATTTTGCTATATTATTAGGAGCAGAGATTATGGATGGTTATAAGGTAGAATATGATAAATCTTTAAAAGGCCGTACAGGGTGGTATTATTTATCATCCTCTGATGGTAATGGGGATGTCCGTGTTATTAGTCAAAATGGTAATTGTCTCTGGGATGATGCTGATAGTAGGACAGGCGGAGTTCGACCAACTTTAATGTTGTCTGAGAAAATCCCAGATGTAAGTGGTAGATTTCTTGAAATAGAGTATGGAGAATATCCACAATATGTTGTTAGTGTAGATATTGAAAAAGAATTAGAAGAAATGTTTAAATCTAATGAGATAAAAAAGACAGGAAAAACATATACAACAGATTCTAGAAGAGGGTATGAATTTTCTGAACGATTTAAAGCTGTAGAACATGAAGAATATGAATATAATGGAAGAAAATATGTGAGGGCATATTATAGAAATACAGTTTCTGAGATACTTTCAAATGGTAAAAAATATGATGAGGGGGATAATGTTTGGATAGAAGTTTCTCCTATTAGATGGTATGTTGATAATTATTCAAAAATTATGTTGAGTAAAAATTTGATTGCATCTGGTGTAAGATTTTGTGATGATGATAAATATGATGGCACTTTTGAAAATACGGAAGTGTATATGTTTTTGAATACTTATTTTTCAAAAGATATAATTCCATCTGTAGTGCAAGAGGTAGCTATGGAAGGTGAACAAAAAAATCCATATAACTTTAATTTTGAAAAGGTAAGTGAAGAAGAAATTATTAAAGGCGCAATTGA
>CANRFG010000045.1 GCA_947629815.1 uncultured Bacilli bacterium | reverse complement strand
AAAATAAAAATCTCTTAAAGTCTTATAAAACATGGCTTTAGGAGATTTTTGACTTTCAAAACTGTCAAATTCAGGATTATAATACATTTAAGAATATGTGCACATATCGAGATTTTATTGGCTATTATTTCACTTATGATTTCCAGAAAAGAATGCTTATAAGAATAACTAATCAAGAATTGTTACAAAAAATACGAGGTACCACTAAAGATTATGATGATACAATTTTAAATAACAATACCGATATATCTCAAATGTATTCTACAATAAAAAAAAACAATCATTTCTCAAGATGAACAAATTATGCAAATATTAACATCGCTTTTTTAAAACCAAAAAGTTATAAATTCATCACTTAGTCTTGATATGATATCAAAATTAAAAGAAAACATTATTGTATACGGCCCTACTGGAACAGGCAAAACCGAGATTTTAAAAAGAATTGCTAATATATATAAAATTCCCATTGTTATTGAAGATGCAACATCGCTTTCTGAAATAGGTTATGTTGGTAGAAATATTACAGATATGTTAGAAAACTTATATTTAGCAGCTGGCAAAGATATTGAAAGCGCTCAAAAAGGGATTTTAGTTATAGATGAGTTTGATAAATTAGCAGAAAAAGATAAGCTTTCTAAAGACCATGTTTCAAGAATTGGAGTTCAAAGATCATTATTAAAATTATTAGATGGTTCAATATTTTACTTTGACGATAAAAAATTTGATACATCAAGACTTTCTATCGTTGCTTTAGGTGCATTTACAGAAATAGTAGATAGCGACGATTATTCAAATGTATCATCAACAGATTTTGTAAATTATGGAATAATGCGAGAGTTGATGGGTAGATTCTCAAAGTTAATTGCTATGAATTCTTTATCAAAAGAAGATATTAAAAAAATTTTAAAAGAATCTGATTTTAGCCCATTAAATACATATAGATTATTATTTGAATCTATGAATATAGAATTTTCATATGATGAAGATTTCATTGATTATATTGCTGAAAAGGCAGTTGCACTAAATAGTGGTGCTAGAAGTCTAAAAACAGTTTTTGATAATACTATCAGTAGTGCAATGTTTAGAATTTTTGCAGGAGAGTATTCTGCTATAAATTTGACAAGACCTACTAATGAAGAAAGACCATATGTATTAACAAAAAAAAGATGATTACATTTCTATTTCAAAATCATCTTTAAATTGTCATAATTTATCATAAATTCAAAAGAGAAGTAACCCATTCGAGCTACTTCTCTTGCCTGAGGGATCCCATACTTAACATACGATTAGAACATTCGCATATAAAATGCTTAGTTCGATACACCTCAAAGGTCTTCTAATAACATTAGACTACTTTTTTATGAATTTACAACTAATTCTTCTTTCTAATTTTTTCACGATTTTTTTCATTTCGCAAACCTTTTTCATTAATTAATTTTAAATGTTTATATAATGACAAATGAAAGAAATCATGCTATAATATTTAAAAGATTTAGGAGGTTTTTATATGAGAATTAAATGCGATAAACCAAGTATTACTGATTATGATTTTTTGAGATTATTAACATCAACTATTGTGTCACAATATAAAGTTCCAATTTTTGAAAATCAACAATTACAAAAAGATTTATATGACTTTTATAATAATCCAGATTTCAATTTCTTATTTGAAGATGTTTGTAAAAAAAGCAATTATGTTGATTTAGGAGATGCTTTTCAATCAGCTTATGCTTGGGGATTATTATCCATAATTCAAAATAGTGATAATTTAAAATCAATTATTCATTTATCAGAGGAAGAAGCACAGAAAAATATTTCACAATTCAATCAAAGGCAAGCAAATGCAATGAATGAATTAGTTTCACAATTATATTTACCAAAAAAGGTTAATAAACCTCATACATTAGCCAAAAAAATAATATAAATACGCATACATATTGGTTGTCAATATACAAGTGTATTTTTTAGATTATATAATTTTTAATGCAAGTATATTGTATTAAGAACAAATGTTTGCTATAATATTTATGGATACATTTGAAATATATCAGATGCTTTCCCTTTCTATTTATCAAAGGATAAAAGAAAGGTGGTGGTATTTATGACAAAAAGAGAATTCTCTCAATTTATTATAATATTACTCCTATTCTTAGTTGTAATTATTTTACTTCTAAAATAGCAAAAGCATCTGATTTCAACAATAGTTGATTTCAGATGCAATCCAATAAGGGATTGCATTTGATTAACCCTATCAAATGTATCCTTTTTTATTTTATTCAAGTTCCCTTGACATATTCATAATAACATAAAAATGCACTTTTATCAAGCATGTTTTCTATTATTTTACTAAAACAAATTTATAATCAATTAAATAAACAAGACCAAAAACAAGACTAAAAAAAATAAAAAGCCTTTAAAATAAAGGCATAATACACTAATGGTGCGTCAGTTATAGACGTTTGGAAAATCCTATAAAGGTTAATTCCTTAATTACATTATACTACATAATTTACATTATGAATCAAAAAGTTTACTAATTTTATGAAAAAAGTTTTATATTTGTTATAAATATGTTATAATTTACATGACAAATATAGGAGGTTTTAATTATGAATGAAAATATAAAATTAGAGGAAGAAGAGTTATTCTTTATTGGGAATATTCCAGCGACAGGAATAAAGCATTTAAATGAAATAGGTATTTTTACAGTTGCTGATTTTATAAATGCTGATGTAAAAACTTTGTTAGAAACTAGTGCCAAAGGTCCTATGAAAAACCTATTTGTTATATATCAACAAATATTAAGTTATAAATATCGTGGGCAAAAAATGGTTAGAGATGTATATCTTGATAGAGAATATCATTTAGTTAAAAAAGATGGAGATGCCTGGGGAACTTTGACAAGGGCTCCAAAAGATGCTAAACGGAAAGAAATTTTAAGTGAAAGTCTAGGGTATAATTTATGTGACTTAGGTTTTGAAAAATTTTTACATGGTAGAAATATTCCGTTTTTACAATCTGAACAAATTTCTATGATTGATGCTATAAAACAAATAGCACAATTATCATCAAAGTTTAAACCATTAGCAGATTTTTATTTAGAATATTATGAAAAAGAAATTAAAAAAAGTGTTGAATTAGATTCTAATGAACTTACAAGTTTAAGAAATCAATTAGTTCAATTAGTAAGACAAAGAACTGATTTAGATTCAGAAATCTCTAGATTAGTAGAACAGATTAATGCTCTTGAAGGAGGAAGTATTACTAATGGAAGAAAATAATATGTCTATAGATAATATAAAAGAAGAAATAAAAAAGCTTAAACTTGAAATAATAGAAAAAGAAAAGAAAATAGAAGAATTATCTAATATAATCAACGGTGTAGATAAAGAAGAAACGGAAGATTATGAGATAGAGAATTAAAAGTCGTGGCACGTTTTATCAGACAAAAATTATTATCAGACATTTTAAATAAGAAGTATTGATAATTCAATAAACTATTCT
>CANRFG010000044.1 GCA_947629815.1 uncultured Bacilli bacterium | reverse complement strand
CAAATTAATTGAACTTTTAATTTATAATAATAAAAACTACACATTTTTTTATGTAGTTTCTTAAACTGATGACATTGGGATCACCTTTGGCACACACCCTTTTGACTCTGTCAAATGGGAAGTGTGTTGTTCTATTGGAAATAGAGTCTTATACGACAAGCAAATGCTTGTCTTTTTAAATATCAAAATCTTTGTCATCGTAATCTTTATCATAACCATAATTTTGTTCATAGATATAATCATTTATTTCATCTTCTCTAGAAGTACCATCTGCTATATCGTGTAAATCTCTATCGTTATAATAATCTAAACTATGATAAGCAGTTATTTCTTTAACTACATCATCTTTATCTTTTTCAGTTCCTATATGAAGTAATTTATTAAAGAACTTTTTTAAGGTTTGGAGCATTACATTTAAGAAGTTGTGAAGTTTTCTGTTTTCTTTTTGAAGTTCTTCATTTTTAATTTCTAATTTTCTAACTTCAACTTCTACATTATGTTTTTGCTTTTCCATTTCACGATAGTTTTGGGTATAATCTTCAAGTTCTTTAAATAATGCTTGATTACTAGGCATATCTTTAATTACTCTTTTTGAAGTATTCATAAAATCCTTAAGGGTTTCATAAGTTTCTTTATCAATTTTAACTTCTTTTCCAGTAATAGTTGGTTTAGAAGTTTTTAATTTTTCTTCTAATATATCATAATCTCTAGTCATAAGGTAATTTTGCTTTTCCATACGATTATCTAGTTTTCTTGTTATCTTTTTAAATTCTTTAATAGAGATATGTTCATTATCACTATTTTTAATACCTCGTTCTAGTTTAAAACCTTTATCATTCATTCTTTGCCAATACTTATCTTGAAGTCCACTAATATAAGCACCAGACTTCATATAATGTTTTTTAGATATAGTGTATTTAAGAGTATTAGTTCTTTTATCAAACTTTTTAATTAAAGGAACAACTACACAATGCAAGTGTGGTGTTTTTTCGTCCATGTGGACTGTTGCATGTAAAACTTGTTCTTTGGTATAACCTAAATCTTCATAAACAAATTCCATACAAGTATCTGCCCATTTTTTAATATCTTTTTTACTCATTCCTTTAAAGAAATCATTATCACTAGTAAATAGTAGTTCATCAGCAACAACACTATTTGAATCATCTAGCATTTTATCAAATGATTTTCTACGATCTTCCCTTGTAATAAGTTGTTTTTCTTCATATTCTTTTTTATAATCTTTAACTAGTTCATAAAATCCTTGAGAATATTTTTCAGATAATGGAACAATATCTATATTATTTTTAGTTCTAGATATATCAATATCAGGATTAGACTTATATGCTTTTTTATCTCTTTTGTTATGAGCACCAATTTGACCTAAATCTTTTATCGTATTTATCGATTCACTTCTAAATATTGCATAACTCATTGTTCTACCTCAATACTATCTGCATTTATAAAAGTTATAGGTGGAACTGGAACTTCTATCACACCATAACTTTCAACTTTATTTAATCCTTTTTTATTTATAATTGGAATCATTTTAAGTGGCTCATTAAATATATTTTTTCTAGTATATTTTAGGCAAAATTGATGGTCATTATATTTTTCTTTTTTGACTTCTTGATAATCAACTGGGTATTTAACTTGAAGTCTTTTAATGTGTTTATCTATTTCTTTTCTAGTCATAGGAGCACATACTTCCATTTGTATTTTTTCTCCATTAGCACTAACATCTTGAAATCTATTAATTGCTCCTTTATTAAATAAATTAGCATATTCCTCAAAAAATGTTTTTCTAAAATTAATCTTTTTAATTTCTATTTTTTTATCTTTTTTAATCACTTCTATTGAATCAATATAACTCATTATTAAGTCTTGTTTTTCACTTACTTCAAGTTTATTCCATTCAATTTCAAAACTACTATGATAAAGTGGATTAATTAAGCATTTAATACTTTCTAAATCTCTTTTAAGCATTATATCTTCAAAAGTGAAATTGTATTCATCAAGTTCTTTTTCTTCTTTTTGTTTCTTTTCTATTTCTTTAATTCTATCTTCTAAATACTTTTTATCTTGGCTATATTCTTCCATTTCAATAATCTTATTCAAATATGCGTCTTTTAACCTAGTTATTTTGTCCTTTAAGGCATTTATTTCTTTTGTAAGTAATTCGTTAGTATTTTCTACTTTATGCTTTAAAAGTGGTGCAAAATACTTTCTAACAGTTATATCATATTCAATTAAGGTAGTAATATCTTCAATTAATAGTTCTATCAAAGAATCTTCTCTAATAAACGTTTTACATTCATTACATTGATAATAAATATATTTCTTTTTCTTTCCACCAGGTGCTTTACAAGCCATTATTTTATTACAATTTGGACATAGTATTTTTTGAAAGAATATATAGTCATTTCTTCTTGTATAATTACGAGAGTTCTTTCTATTTTGTTCTTGACATTCTTCCCATAGCTTTTTACTAATAATAGGTTCAACAACATTTTCATAAAGAATAGGCTTTCCAGTTCTTCCACCACTTATAAAATCTCCTTTATAAAGTGGATTTGCTAGTACTTTTTGTATTGTTGTATCGTACCACTTTTTACCTAGTATTTGTTCTTCATTAAATATATTTGATATTTTTTGATAACTATTTCCTTTTAAATATAAATCAAATATTCTTTCTACAATTTCACTTTCAGCTGGATTAATAATTAACTTTTTACCATCTCTCATAAATCCTAGTGTTTTTCTTACTGGTATATGTCCATCTTTAATTGCTCCAACCATTCCAAACTTTGTTCTTTCTGATACCCTTTCAATTTCAAGTTGTGATAAGACAGTAAGCATTCTTATAAAAAATCTTCCATTTGCTGTTGATGTGTTAATATCGTCCATAGCACATTCTAAAGTACACTCATATTTTTCAAGTTCACTAATCAATACTTCTAAATCTCTAACACTTCTTGTTAATCTATCTAATTTATAAGCAACTATTACATTTACATTTCCGTTTTTAACTTCTTCTAACATTTTCATAAATGCTGGTCTATGATCCATATCTTTACCGCTTATTCCTGCATCTTCATAAATGTTGTAGATATTATAATCTCTAAACTTACATAAATCTTTTAATTTTTCTTGTTGTTCTGGTAAACTGTAACCCTCTCGTGCTTGGTCTTCAGTAGATACACGACAATATATTGCTGCATTTTTCTTCATTAATTCTCAACTCCTTTTCCATAAAAAAGGGAGTCAAAAATACTAGTTCAAACTAATACCTTTGACTCCTTAAAATAATACTTATAAATTGTTTTCGTGTGTCTTTAATCATAGAAGTACCTACCTTTCTAATAAAAGACGGATACTGCTTGTCATTTATTGGTTTATTATTCTATCACTTTAATTTTATTTGTCAATTCCTTGTTTAGGGAATGATGTAGTAAACTAGATGTGGGAAAATGTAAAATTATATAAAAAAAGAGAAAACACTCAAAAAATAAAAACTGTTAT
>CANRFG010000043.1 GCA_947629815.1 uncultured Bacilli bacterium | reverse complement strand
AAAATTTGACAAAAAAATAACCATTTTATAATGGCTTGTAAGATTTTTGATATTTAAAAGTGTTTAAGTTCCGTTATGGATTACCATGTATAGCGTATAAAACAGATAGTGGAGTCTGTGATATAATAAATAATGGAAAAAATGGATATGTTGTAAAAAATAGAAATGAAAATGATTATATTAAATTACTTGAGAAGTTAATATCAGATATTGGTTTAAGAAAATCATTTTCTGTTGAAGCAATTAATACTGCAAGGCAATTTTATAAAGATGAAATAGTTAAGGTTTGGGAAAAAATAATAGGAAAATAATTATAAGTTGTCTTTAAAATTATGAGTATTTCTATAAGTGGTATCAATATTATAATAATTTAGTATAAATATTTTATTTTGATAAAATATTTATAAAAAAATAAAAATATGTAATTTAAAGTATTTAAAATATATTTAAATTATGTATTTTTTTTGTTATAATTAATTAGAGGTGTTAAGTTTGAGGCAATTATTTAACAAAATTTATAATGGTACTTTAGAAAACTATAAATCTTACTTGGAAAATAGATTAATTGAAAATAAAAAAACATTTGTGGTAACAGCGAACCCTGAAGCATTTATGATAGCCGAGAAAGATAAAGAGTACAAAAAATTATTAATGGATGATGTTACAGAAATTGTTCCAGATGGTATAGGCTTAGTAAAAGCTTGTAAAAAATTAAAAGTTGATGTTACAGAAAGGGTTCCAGGGATTGAACTTGCAGAAGGTTTACTAGTTAGCGCAAATAAATATGGAAAAAAATTATATTTGTTTGGTGCAAAACAAGAAGTAATTGATGAAATGAAAAAGTATATTAGTGAAAATTTTAGCAATATAAATTTAGTTGGAACTCAAAATGGATATGTTAATGACAAAGAATCAGTTTTCGATGATATTGTTAAACTAAAACCTGATATTGTTTTAGTGGCATTAGGTATGCCATTACAAGAAAAATTAATTTACAATAATTTATCAAAATTTAAAAAGGGAATATTTATTGGTGTAGGTGGTTCATTTGATGTCATGAGTGGAATGAAAAAAAGAGCGCCTAAGATATTCATAAAATTAAATTTAGAATGGCTATATAGAATATGTAAAGAACCTAGCAGAATAAAAAGATTTTGGAATAATAATGTAAAGTTTCTTTTAAATGTAAAAAAATATAAGTAATATTAAAAAAATATAAATATTTAATTTAAAAATTTATGTTAGCGAAAAATAGTTAATAAATAATGGAGGTAAAAAAATGATTAAAGTTATGACAATATTTGGGACAAGACCTGAAGCTATAAAAATGGCTCCGCTTGTAAAAGAATTAAAAAAAAGAAAAGAAATAGAATGTATTGTTTGTGTTACTGCTCAACATAGACAAATGTTAGATCAAGTTTTAGAAACTTTTAAAATAGTTCCAGATTATGATTTAAATATAATGCAACAAGGTCAAACATTAACTGATATTACAGTTCGTGCAATTAAAGGATTAGAAGACATAATAAAAAAAGAAAAGCCTAATATTGTATTAGTACATGGTGATACTTCTACAACTTTTGCTGGAGCTTTAGCAGCATTCTACAATCAAGTAGATATAGGTCATGTTGAGGCAGGACTTAGAACTTATGATAAGTATTCACCATACCCAGAAGAAATGAATAGGCAAATGGTTAGTTGTATGGCAGATTTACATTTTGCGCCTACTAAATTAAGTGCTGAAAATTTAATTAAAGAAGGAAAGAAAAAAGAAAAAATTTATATTACAGGAAATACTGCAATTGATGCAATGCAAACAACAGTAGTAAATAATTATAAACATGAAGTTTTAGATTGGGTAGGAAGCGATAGAATGATTTTATTAACAGCTCATCGTCGTGAAAATCTAGGAGAACCAATGCATAGAATTTTTACTGCAATTAGAAAAATAGTTGATGAATTTAATGATGTTAAAGTTGTATATCCAATTCATTTAAACCCAAGAGTTAGAGAAGTTGCTAATGAAGTATTTAAGGATTGTGATAAAGTTAAATTAATTGAACCATTAGAAGTTTTAGATTTCCATAATTTTATAAATAAGTCATATATAATTTTGACAGATAGTGGTGGAATACAAGAAGAGGCACCTTCTTTAGCAAAACCTGTACTTGTTTTAAGAGATACAACAGAAAGACCAGAAGGAATTGAAGCTGGAACATTAAAATTAGTTGGAACTGATGAACAACTAATATATGAAGAAACAAAAAAATTACTTACTGATAAAGATATGTATGATTCAATGAGTCATGCTTCAAATCCATACGGAGATGGGCATGCTAGTGAAAGAATTGTAGATGCAATAATCAAATATTATTCTTAAGTTTATGGAGGTATATATGAAAATATTAGTAACAGGGGCAACGGGTTATATAGGAAGTCATACTGTAGTTGAATTATTAAATAATAACTATGATGTAGTAGGAATAGATGATTTTTCTAATTCTAAAAAAGAAGTAGTAGATAAAATAAAAGAAATTACAAAAAAAGATTTTAAATTTTATGAAGGAAATGTTTGTTGCAAACAAATATTAAATAAAATATTTGATGAAAATAAAATAGATGCTGTAATTCATTTTGCTGGATATAAAGCAGTAGGTGAATCAGTATCAAAACCACTTATGTATTATAGAAATAATATAGATTCAACATTAACTTTATTAGAAGTTATGAATGAACATAATGTTAAAAAAATTGCATTTTCTTCAAGTGCAACTGTATATGGAAAACCTGAAAAATTACCAATAAAAGAAGATTTTCCATTATCAACAACAAATCCTTATGGAACAACAAAATTAGTTATAGAAGGTATTTTAAGAGATTTATATAAATCAGATAATTCTTGGAGTATAGCTATACTTAGATATTTTAATCCAATAGGAGCACACGAATCAGGTTTAATCGGTGAAAATCCAAATGATATTCCAAATAATTTAATGCCTTATATAGTAAAAGTTGCTAATAAAGAGTTAGAATGTTTAAATGTATTTGGAAACGACTATGATACTATAGATGGTACAGGTGTAAGAGACTATATACATGTTGTCGATTTGGCTAATGGACATGTAAAAGCATTAGAAAAAATATTAAAAGAAACAGGTTGTGATGCATATAATCTTGGAACAGGTAGAGGATATAGTGTTTTAGAACTTGTAAATACTTTTTCTAAAGTAAATAATGTTGATGTTAATTATAAAATTGTAGGTAGAAGACCTGGTGATATAGATGCATGTTTTGCTGATACAAGTTATGCTTTAGACAAATTAGGCTTTAAGACAACTAAAGGAATAGAAGAAATGTGTAAAGATTCATATAATTTTGTTAAGAAAAATAGTTAATAGTTATTAAAAGGTGATTGTAATGTCTAGGAAAATATATGAATTAAAAAGAATAATAAAAAAGAGTAATGACAATACATGTACTGTTCTTGTATATTAGGAATTTCCTTTCAAAAAAATTTTGTTTGTTTTTGGTAACTAATAGTTAACAAATAAA
The DNA here is from genome assembly GCA_947629815.1 of uncultured Bacilli bacterium. GTDB lineage: Bacteria > Bacillota_I > Bacilli_A > RF39 > UBA660 > UMGS872. The sequence continues at coordinate 6 of CANRFG010000043.1, read as the reverse complement.
AAAAAT
>CANRFG010000042.1 GCA_947629815.1 uncultured Bacilli bacterium | reverse complement strand
AATATTTTCCTTCCTAAATTCGTTCTAAGCATTTTTATTATATCACTATCCCTCAAAAACTACAACATAGCGAAAAACAATTATATAAAAGTAAAGAAATAAAAGATGTTAATGCTTTAATAGAATATGGAAAGAATTATGATTATGTTCCTGATAATATGAGTGATTATTTTGATGGAAAATTATCAATTTTGATTTTGGATAAATCTTATAGAGGAAAAGGTATAGGCAAAAAATTATTGCTAGATGTTTTTGATTTAGCAAAAAAAGACAATGTGAAAAATCTTCAAATATTAACTGATGAATCATGTAGTTATGAAGTATATGAAAGCGTTGGATGTAAAAAAGTTTATCAGACTATTATTGAAAATAAAGAACATGGAAAATTAGGAAAAGTTGATAAAGAACTAGCATTTATATATGAAAAAATTTTAAATTAACTACTTTATATAATACAAAACTACAATTGTGTAATAAGCTAAATAAAAAAGTTGTTACTAACTGATTATTTGTGCTAAAATATACATGTAGGTGAATGATAACAATGTTCCCAATTTGTTCCCATTTTATGGAATATTTATAGTAAACATAATACTATAAATAATATATGTACTAAATATAAGGAACATGTGGAAGTGGATGCAAGTATAAACAATGTTGTGGTAAATAAAATAAATACCTTATAAACAAAGGTATTTCTATTTACAAACAAATTTATAAATCATTAAGATAGCATTTGGATGCTATCTTTTTTTCCTATTTTTTAAATAAGAAAAAAATGTGATACAATAATATAAATAATTAATCTTTTAATTATTGTAAGGAGTTTAGAAAATGGAAAGAAAATTATTTAGTATTTTATTGTTTGGAACATTAATTTTAGGTTTAACAGGCTGTGGTAATAAAGAAGTTATTGTTGAAGATGAATTGGATTTTGAAGTAAATAGTGAAGTTAAAATAATGTCATTGGTTAGTGAAAAAAATGAATTAGAGATAATCAATAAAGATGATATTGTTGATACAAGTAAAATTGGTGAAAAAGAAATAACAATTAGGTATAAAGAAAACAATGAAGAAAAAGAACAAGTTATAAAAATAAATGTTGTTGATACAACAAATCCAATTATAGAATATAAAAAAGAACTAACTACAACTGAAGGAATTGAAATAGATTTATTGGAAGATGTAAAAGTAAGTGACAACTCAAAAGAAGATATTGTAGCTACCATTGCGGGTGAATATGATATAAACAAAGCAGGAAATTATAATTTAAAATATGTTGCTGTTGATTCAAGTAACAATAAAGCAGAAGAAGAATTTACATTAATAGTTAAAAAATTGCCAACATTAACAATAGGTAAAACATATTACAATAAGGATAACATGAACAATGGAGGAGCATCATTTATAACTGAAATCACTTTAAATAAAGATATGTCTGTCATATCCTCTACATGTGCAAAAGATGCAGGATGTACTGAATATAGGGGGAGTTTTACAATTAGTGGAACAACTTTAACAATTATTTTGAATAAATATCAAGATGTTGATGGTTCATGGAGAGTTTTACCTAAAGAAGCACAAGAATCTAAAAAATGCACGATTATAGATGATAATATATTTAGTAATAATAATGTGGTATATGTTATTAAATAAACATTTTATAAAATGGTGTATAAAATGAAGATTTGTATTAGGCTAATAATGGTAGATTACAATGGCTAAAATATAATATAAAAATATCTTTAATGTTAGAAGCAGATTCATAGGAAAAGCAATAATTAGGTATTAATGAAGTTAAAGAAATAATTAATCATATTATTTATTACCATTTATTAAAAGATGAAATACTTAAAAATTGTAAATAATTAAAAGTTGATGTAAAATAATGAATGGTAACCGAATGTTGAAAAGTTACCCTTTCTCTCATATTTTTGAATGTGGCAAAAAGTACCTTGTAATTTAATTGAAAATATAGTAATTAATAGGAAGTGATAAAGTGAATTATAAAATTTTAATATTGTCAAATAAAGATAATGAAGAATTTATTGAAGATTTTTATATAGCTGAATCTTTTAGAAAAGATGGTAATAAAGTTTCAATATTATGGGTAGATTACGATGAACATCTTGATGAACAGTTTGATATTGTAATAAGGAGAAATACTTGGGTTGATGATGTTAGCAAAACAGCTTATCTTAAAATTTATAATAGTAAATTAATTGACAGACTAAAGAAGAAAAAAATTAAAACAGTAAATCTCATTGGATTAGATGGTAAAGGAAAAGGATATCTTTGTCAATTGTATCAAAGAGGGGAAAAAGTCATACCGACTACCAATAATATACAAGAGGCAAAGAGTTTTAAAAATATATCTGAATATATTCTTAAAGATATAAATTCATTTGGTAGTGGAATAGGACAAAAAGTTGTCAAAAAAGAAGATTTAGAAAAGGAATTTAAAAAAGATTATTTAATTCAACCTAAAATAGATTTTCAATCAGAAGTACAATGCTATTTTGTAGCGAATAGATTAATGTATGTGTTTGAATATATTCCTTCTAAATATCCAAATTATCCAAAACCAAGATTAATAAGTTTAACTAAAAGTCAAGAGGCAATAGCATATCACTTTGCCAATTTATCAAATTTGAAAGTTGGTTTTCAAAGAATAGATTTTCTAAAATTGCATGATGAATCTTTTTTGCTCTTGGAAATAGAGGATAATAGTCCACATATGAATTTAGAAAAGCTAGATTATGAATTAAGAAATCAAGTTTTAAATTCATATAAGGAAAATATTTATCAATTTTTAGAAAAAGTTAAGTAAAAAATTTTAAAAAGTTGATTTAAAAATTCAGAAGGTTTGAAGATGAAAAATTATGTATTATATGATGATTCTTATCTAGGACCAGGCTTTTTAATCATTTGCAAGGAGAAAGATAAGATTATAAAATTCTTAAAGATATTTATTATCAATAATTATGGCTTTTCTAATTATGGACTAAGAGCTTTTAGTATTTTTGGAAAGGATAATCCAAATCAAGAATATACTATTATTGATTTTAATTTTACAGACACTGATGATGTGGAAAACAACTTATATAGAATATTTCATAAGTTATACATAGATTTGAATGGCAAAAAAGTTGAAACAATTGATAAATTTTATCAAGGTAGAAATAACTTTTCTTTAAAAGAAGAAAATAACATAGTTACTTTATCAATTTTCAAGGATGTATATGGAGTAAAAGATGCAACAGATTTTGTCGATATAAATATAGGTGATGAAACAACTTGTGATAATTATCAAGCAATAATTACATTTTATAATGACCTATTAAAATCTAATATAAAAGAATCTACTGAAGAAGATATAAAAAAATTAGTATTGTCACATTTAGAATAGCTGTTTCATAATTTAAAATCATAAGTGAGTGTAAATAATTTGAAAAAATATTTACAAATTTAAATAAAAGTTTTATAATCTCAACTTAAACACTTTTTAAAAAGCAAAATCTCTCAAACTCAGTATTTAAGCTGAATTGAGAGATTTTT
>CANRFG010000041.1 GCA_947629815.1 uncultured Bacilli bacterium | reverse complement strand
CATAAAAATCTCTCAATTCAGCTTAAATACTGAGTTTGAGAGATTTTGCTTTTTAAAAAGTGTTTAAGTTGAGATTAATAATACACTAAATTATATTACATTTTTTTTAAATTATTCATTTGACTTTTATAATATTTATGTATAAAATATATTGATATCGGAGATGTTTCTATGTTTAAAAAGTATAAAAAAAGAATTAAAGATGCGCTTAATGATTTTAAAAGTATAAAAACAGTATATAAACAAATTCCAAATATTCTTACTTCTACTAGACTTTTTTCACCTTTTATATTAATGCCATTTTTTATTTCTGGAAATTTAATGTCTATTATAGTTGCTATTGCTTTAATCGCATCTACTGATTTCTTTGATGGGCTTTTAGCAAGAAAATTTAATGTAACATCAGAATTAGGTAAAGATTTAGACGCAGTAAGTGATAAAGTTTTTGCCTTAACATTAATTGCTCCACTTGTATTACAAAATCCATTATATTTAACTAATGTTATTTTGGAATTATTTATTGGTATAAGTAATTTACAAGCAGAATTTAATAATAAAAAACCTAAAACGATTTTTATTGGTAAGGTTAAAACAGCATCTCTTTCTCTTAATATTATTCTTGGTTATTTGAATTTAATTTTTTCTATAAATCCAATTATTTTAAGTATTGTATTCTCATCTACAATAATTTTACAACTTATAAGTACATATAAATATATTAAAATAAATAATAAAAAAGATGAAAACATTATTGAAGATAATAATTTATTTAGTATCACAAATGATGAAACTAATGATAAGGAAAAAACAAATGTATTAGAAATAGAAAATAATATTGAAAAAGAAATTGAAGAAATTATAGTTTATAAAAATGATAATGGAATAGAAAGTAAAGTAAAGGTTAAAAAACTAGAAAAAAAACTGGGAAAGTAATTTTCTCAGTTTTAATTTCATTAAATTTAGTATATGTTATTAATATTTAGGAATTCCATCTGCAATTACTGTTCCTTCTATTCCTTTAGCATTATTTGTATCTGATGATATTTTCTTATATGTATGATTGTTAATTTTAAATTCGTTATTTTCAAATGGTAAATCAAGTTTTAAATTTTCTAATTCTTCTGGTGTACTTGTGCCTAGCATTGTATTCATATCATAAAAACCACCATCTAAATATGCTACATAAATAATAAAGTCATACATTCTAATATTTTTGTCATACAAACTATATTTACCTTTGTGTACAAGATAAACATCTCTATACATCTCATTATCTTCCATAATAAATGTTCCATCTTCATAAAATACAATATAATTTGATACTTTTCTTTGCTCATATCCCATATCTTCTGATGATGCTAGTGGAACATTTATATCAAATTCTTCTGATTTATAAACTCCTACTATTGAATCGCTAATTTGATTATTTTGATTGTTATTTTCTTCAGTATTTGAATCACTACTTACTTCATCTTTTTTAATTAGTTTGTCATATGCTATAAAACTTAATGATGCAATTAATAATATTGTAAGTATTACTATCAATACTACTTTTATTGTATCTTTCTTATTATTAACTTGACTTAAATTATTTCCTTCATTCATTTTTATTCACTCCTTCAATTAATCTTATTGTTCAAATAAAATTTCGTTTAAATAATCATATAAATTCACTTCAATAGAATATACATTTGTATAATATTTTTCATCATCTATAGATACAACCTCAAAAATTTCATTTTTGTTATTCAAATATATGTTTTTTATTTTTTCTGAAGTAGAATTTGATAAATTATTGAAATCTATATCTATTGAATAGTAATAATCCTCTGAAAAATAATCTTTTGCAGAAGTAAATGGTTCTATCTCATAGTCAATTTTATTTTTAAATTTCTTTGAGTTAAAAGCATTTACTACATAATTATATATATCATTAGATTCTTTTGATAAAGTTTTATCATTTATACAGCCTTGTGTACTCAAACACCACATAATATTAATTTCCTCACCACTAATACTTGAATTAGTATTCTCTTCAGTGTTTGTATCGCTATTTACTTCATCTTTTTTAATAAGTTTGTCATATACTATAAAACTTAATAAAGCAATCAATAGTATTGTAAGTATCACTATTAACACTGTTTTTATAGTATCTTTTTTACTATTAACTTGATTTAAATTATTTTCTTCGTTCATTTTTATTTCTCCTCCTTACAATTATATTTTACACCCCCCCCCCCAATCTTTGTCAAGTTTGGGGTTATTTGCTTTACGGATTTTGTGTAAATTGGAAAAAAGAATGACTATTGCCATTCTCCACTATATATATAATATTTTCCATCACTTTGTTTTTTAAATGTAAATTTATATGTATCTAATTTATTTTGTTTTGCTAAATCAACTACAGCATTTTTTAAATTTTCTGAAGAACCTTTCCATAAGGATTTACTTAAACCAGTATCAAATTCGTTATTAATAAAATTACTATCATCGCTTTCACTAGCATATATACCATCATATTCAGATGAATGTAAAATATAGAATGAATCTACATAAACATCTATTTCATCGTTTAATTTTTCAACTTTTGTTATTATAGTTCCTCTTGATAATCCTGTATCTCCATCACTACCAATTCCCCAATACTTATTAGTTTTTTCATCATATTTAGAAGGGATAGTTAAATAATCTGAATTTATAGTTCCATTTTTATAATCATCAAGTGTACCATACAATTTTTTATACATCTCACTTACAGCATCAGCATTTAAATATACACTATACACATTTCCATTTGAATCTTCATAACATTTAGCTACATCAGTACCCATATAACAATCTTGGTCAACTTTGGCTGCGCCACCATCATAAAGTAATTTTAATACATATTCCATCTTTTTATCTCTAGACATCTTTAAAACATCAAAATTTTCAATTGAATCTACAAATCCTCTTGATGTATTTATATAATTATATGGGAAAAGTAAATCCTTTAATATTGCTTTTTCCTCATCTGAAATTATATAATCATATGATTGTGAAACTCTTGTATCATCAACTATACCATTATTGGCTTTCAATAAATCTAAATCAGAAAAATTAGTATTATTATTTTCTTTATCATTGTTTGTTTGATTAGTATTTTCTTCAGTATTTATATCGCTATTTACTTCATCTTTTTTAATAAGTTTGTCATATACTATAAAACTTAATAAGGCAATTAATAATATTGTAAGTATCACTATTAACACTGTTTTTATAGTATCTTTTTTACTATTAAATTGATTCAAATTATTTTTTTCGTTCATTTTTATTTACTCCTTTTATACCCATTCTCCACTATATACATAATATTTTCCATCGCTTTGTTTTTTAAATGTAAATTTATATGTGTCTAATTTATTTTGTTTCGCTAAATCTAATATATTAGAATCAGCCTTATCTTTACTACCTGTCCATAATGCTTTAGTTGTATCTAATTTATATTCTCCATCAGAATATGTTTCATAATCAACATATCTATAAGGGAAAATCGCAAAAATCTCATAATCTCTTGAAACAACACGACCAGCTTGAAGATAAACATTAAT
>CANRFG010000040.1 GCA_947629815.1 uncultured Bacilli bacterium | reverse complement strand
TTTTTTAAATACTTTTCATTTTCTTTGTCCAACATTATTGTTTTAAATATATAATCATAAGTTGGGTCTAATAATTTAGTTGTTGACAATACATTACCTCCTTATGAGGTAAGAATATCATTTGTTTTTTTCATTGTAAAATCACCAATTTTTAAATTCTGTTGTATTTTTTTTACCAATTTTAAAAATCTGCTTAGCCAATTTTTAAAATCTGCGTTATTTTCTTATGTTATTTATTACAGATTTTTAAAATATGTAATATTTAAAAAAATTAAAAAAAAGTGAAATCTCACTTTTTAATTTATATAATCACTAAATAAATCATCAAATATTTGAAGAAGTTCTTCTTTTTGTTCTTCTGTTAATATTACATAAGGGTCTGTTTGAGAATCAACAGTTCCTAAATGATGACCTAATATTTGTCCATCTTTAACAAAATATACATCAGGAACATATAAAGTTAATTCTCCATTTTCATTTACATCTAAATATTCCTTTAAAACATCTATTAATTTACTATGTTCCTCATCACTTACTTCTCTAGGATTAAGATAATATATTGTATCTATATTATTTTTTTGTGCTGCTTGAAATAAAATTGGTAACATGTTTCTACACCAAGGACAACCTGGGAAACCAAAATATATTACTCCTGTTCCACTTTCCAATATTTCAAATATTTCATCTACTTTTGTATATTTTATTGGATTATCTTTAGGTACTTTAATTTCTACATTTTCTTTATTCAATGCTTCATATTCAGATTTGAATTTGCTTGCATCAGTTCTTGTAAAATAATAAATAAGTAACGCTATTGTTGATACTAATATCAATACCAATAATACATCAATAACCATTAATACTTTCTTTTTCATAACTACCTCCCACAACTATATCCTTCTTTTTCTAATTTTTTTACTTGATTACTCGATAATTCTTCTAAGTCTAATTCTTCTTTTAATTCATCATCTATTTTTGATACATCTATATCATAAATTATTTCAAAAGAATTACTTTCTTCCTTATTAGTTATATTTATAAATTCATTTTTATATTTATTAGATTCAGATATTAAACTTTGTTTATATGAATCTAATGCATATAAATCTTGTGTTTCATATTTATAACTATATTTTATATTTGATATTACATTGTCTTTATGTTTTATACTTATTATATTTGTATTTATTGTATTATTAAAATTATCAGTTTTAGTACATTCTACTGTTAAATAACCTTGTAATGTTTCATTTGAACAAGATAATGTTAAAAATATAATTGGTAAAATAAATAATATTTTTTTCATATTATACCTCTATTAAAGAAAGTGAAACTTTCTTTTTATCGTTAAATATTTCATATACATAACAATCCACTATATCTCCAACTTGTACTACCTCCATTGGGTCTTTTACATATTTATTACTTAATCTTGAAATATGCGCCAAAGCATCATTTTTAAGTCCAATATCTATAAATACTCCAAAAGGAGCGACATTTCTTACAGTTCCTTGAAGTTTCATTCCAACAGATAAATCTTCAATGTGTAGAATATCACTTCTTAAGATTGGTTTTGGCATCATATCTCTTGGGTCTCTATTTGGTTTAATTAATGATTTTACAATATCTTCTACTGTATAAAAATCACTATTTAATTCATCTGCTAGTGAATTTATATCTACTTTTTCTAAAACATCTTTAAATTTATCTGTTCCTATTTCTTCTAATTTTAAATTCAATTTATTTAATAATTTTAGTGTTAAATCATAACTTTCTGGATGTATTGATGTTTGGTCTAATATATTTTTACCATCTAATATTCTAAGAAATCCAATTGATTGTTCATATGTTTTATCTGTTAGTATTTTTTTAAGTTCTTCTCTTGATAAGATTTTACCTTTTTTGTTACGATATTCAATTATTTTATCAACGCTTTTCTTATTTATTCCTGAAACATATTTGAATAAAAATGGACTAGCAGTATTTACATTTACACCTACTGAATTTACTGCACAACTAACTACAAAGTCAAGTGATTCTGTTAATTGTTTATTTGGAACATCGTGTTGATAAAGACCTACACCTATACTTTGTGGTTCTATTTTAACAAGTTCTGAAAGTGGGTCTTGTAAACGTCTTGCGATACTTATTGCGCTTCTTTCTTCTACATGTAAATCAGGGAATTCTTCGATAGCAAGTTTAGATGCTGAATAAACAGATGCTCCTGCTTCACTAACTATTATGTATTCTACTTTTCTATCTACACTTTTTATAACATCTGCAATAAAGGCTTCGCTTTCTCTTGATGCTGTTCCATTTCCTATCGCAATAATATCTATATTATATTTATTTATTAAATCAATTGTTATTTTTTTTGCTTCTTCATATTTATTTACAGGTTCATGTGGGTATATTTTTTCTATTTTTAATTTTTGACCTGTTGGGTCTACTACTGCTAGTTTACATCCTGTTCTATAAGCTGGGTCAAGACCTAATACCATTTTATCTTTCATAGGTGGTTGTAATAATAATTTCTCTAAGTTTTTACTGAAATTATCTATGGCAACTACACAAGATTTTTCTGTTAAATCGCTTCTTATTTCTCTTTCTATGCTTGGTTTTATAAGTCTTTTATAACTATCTAAAATTGCTTCTTTAATATAAGCAACAGTATAAGAATCTTTTTTTATTATTTTATTTTCTAAATATTCTATTATTTTTTTCTCATCTATTTCTATATCAACAGCTAATACTTTTTCAGATTCTCCTCTATTAAGCGCTAAAACATTATGTGGTTTTATTTCTTTTACTGCTTCTTTATAATCATAGTACATTTCATATGTTTTTTCTAAATCTTCTGCATTTTTCTTAATTTTACTTACTATTGTTCCATTTAAAAATGTATTTGTTCTAATCCATTTTCTATATGATGCATTATCACTTATATATTCAGCTATTATGTATTTTGCGCCTTCTATTGCTTCTTCTTTTGTTTTTACTTTATCTGAAATATATTTTTGTACTAATGAGTCTATATTTCCTGTTTGTGGGAATGAAAGCATTATTTTAGCTAAAGGTTCTAATCCATTATTTATCGCATCTGTTGCTTTTGTTTTTTTCTTTTCTTTATATGGTCTATATAAATCTTCTACTTCTACTAATTTACTAGCATTTAATATTTTTTCTTTTAGTTCATCTGTCATTAAACCTTTTTCATCTATTAATCTTATTACATCTTCTTTTCTTTTTAAAAGGTTAACTTGATATTCATATACTTCATTTATTTTTCTTATTTGTTCTTCATCTAAAGCACCTGTTGCTTCTTTTCTATATCTAGCTATAAATGGTATTGTATTTCCTTCTTCTAGTAGTTTTAATACTGCAATTATTCCTTTTTCTTTTATATTAAGGTCATTTACCATTTGTTTTATTATTTTTGTATCCATAGTTCCTCTATTCTATCCCTAACAATTCTAGTTGTTCTAAAATTGTTTCTTCAGGAGCTCTTGTTATATTTCCAATTATTTGACCATCTTTCATAACAATTAGCGTTGGAAATACAGGCTCATTTCCAAAATAGTTTGTAAACTCTTCATCTACTACTAATGCACTAAATTCTTCATCTTTAGTTATATCTAGTTTATTTACTTCTATTTTTCTTTCACCAAATATTTTTAGTAATGTTTGCTCAAATTCTTCTATATTAAGTTCATTACTTGTTACATAAATTAAGTTGATTTTTGTATTTGTTTTTAATTGTGTATATTCATTATAATTAATGTTTTTAAATGAATAACTTTTCATAAAACCAAATCTGATTACTAAAAATATCGCTACTGCAATTAAAATAAGTATCAATGTTCTAATAACTATCTTCATATAATCACCAATTTTATTATATCACTTATATGATAATATTCCTATCTTTTTTTAGTCGACAAAGCCGCTTTTTTTAGTATATTATTTCCGTATTTTGTTTTTAATTCATCTACTACTTTATCTAATTTTTCAAAATCTTTTTTATCTTCTATGTTTTCAAATATTGAAGCTTGATAATTAAAATTTTCTGTCAAATTATCAAGTCTTATACCAATTAATCTAACAGGTATATCTTTCCACATTTCATTTAATATTTTTAATGATGTTTGATATATTTCATTTGTAAGATTTGTTGGATTTAATAATTTAATTTGATGTGAATACCTTTTAAAATAAACATCTTTTAATACTACAACAATTACATATGCGTATTTATTTAAATTTCTTAATCTTAAACCTACTTTTTCTGATAAAAACAATAATTTATCATATAATTCTTCTTTATTATAAACATCGTGGTCTAGTGTGATTTCATTTCCTATTCCTTTATTTTCTATTGGATTACTATTAACAGGGTCGTTATTTATTCCATTTGCACTTTCTATCATTGATTTTGCTTGATTTTTAAAGTATTTATATAAAAATGCTTGATCTGCATGCGCTAAATCATAAATTGTATTTATATTCAAATTTTTTAATTTTGCTTTTGTTTGTTTTCCAATACCAAATAAATCTCCTACATCAAGTGGCCACATTTTTTCTTCTATTTCACTATCATATAAAGTATGTATTTTGTTTGGTTTTGAAAAATCTGATGCCATTTTAGCACATAATTTGTTATTAGCAATTCCTATATTTACTGTAAATCCTAATGTATCGAATATTTCTTTTTGTATTTTTTTTGCAAATTCTAGTTCATCACCATACATGCGTTTTACTTTTGTATAATCAAGGTAACATTCATCTATTGAAGCAGGTTCTATATCTGATGTATATTGTCTTAATAAATTAAATAATTTTTGTGACATTTCTTTATAAAAATCATATTGCATTGGATATGTTTTTAAAACTTTACATTTCTTTCTCGCACTATATAAAGTTTCTCCTGTTACTATTCCTAATTTTTTAGCAGGTGTTGATTTTGCAAGAACTACTCCTCTTCTTGATTGTTCATCCCCACCTATAACAGCATAACTATTTCTTATATCATATTTATATCCATTATTCAAAAGATAAACAGCAGTCCATGACAAGAAAGCATTATTTACATCTATATGCATAATTACTCTTTCCATATTACCACCTAAATATATTATAATACATTTGTTCGTTAATAAGCAAGAAAAATGAAAAATAAATTTTTCATTGAAAGCCCCTTGGGCTTTTTTTTTAATCTGATATAGTATAAAATATAA
>CANRFG010000039.1 GCA_947629815.1 uncultured Bacilli bacterium | reverse complement strand
ATTAATGATTATGATAGCTTTATTAAAGTAAAAAAAGAATTGACCGATCGTTTTGGAATTCTTGATGAAGAGATAATTATTTATATGCTAGAAGAATTATTTGAGCAGAAGGCCAAGAAAAAAGGTGTATTTAAAGTTGAGCAAACCAAAGATTACATAACAATGTTTTTTAATAAGAAAGCATCAAGGAAACAAAATGGTGCAGAACTTTTGTCATCGCTATTTGAAATAAATAAAGATTTCGATGTTAAATTCATTAATGATATTTTTAAGATCACTCTTCCTTTTAAAAACCTAGATAAACATTTTCTGTATTATTTAATAAAAATGATTGATGTATTTGAATAAAAAATACAATTTTATACATTCTAAAAAAGAAGGGAAGAATTGTATGAAAACGACGGGAATAACTAGAAGAATAGATGAATTAGGAAGGATAGTAATACCAAAAGAAATAAGAAAAAACATGCATTTAAAAACTGGAGAATTATTAGAAATTTTTTTAGAAGATGAAACAATTAATTTAAAGAAACATTCAATTATAGATAAAAACCAAGAATTTTTACAATATTATGTTGAAGTTTTAGCAAATAAATTATCTGCAGAAATTTATATTACAACATTAAGTGATATAGCATTTTCAAGTGAAGAAAAAATAATTGGAGAAAAACTGTCGTCAAAATTAGAAAATTTAATCACTAATAATGTTAACCTTAGTGACATCAACCTAGTAAATTTAACAGATGATAAAAAAATTGATAATTCCCATATTTATTCTTTAAGACCTAATGGAGATTTATCTGGATTATTAATAATAAGTTATAATAGTAACAATCATGCTAATTATGATGAATTAATAAAATTCACAACATCATTTTTTGAAAAATATTTTGAAAATATTTAGTATGGTGTAAAATTTTTGTCTAATTTTGAAATTAATTGTCTTTGTTGTTTACTAGCTTTTTTAAATATGTTATATTTTAAACGTTGTATCAAGTAGTATCTGTTATAAATATAAAGGGAAAGGAAGATCTTTTGATGCACCGTAATAAGTTAATAAAAAATACCAAGGATTTTATAGGCAAATTGATATTTTTCTTAATATTATTAACTTTTTCAATATTAATGTATTTTGAAAGTCATACTATTATTGATGTTATTTATTTTGTTTTAGTATGTATATTATTTTTTAAGTTTATAACAGTGAAATTATATCATTAATATGATATAATTTTTTTGGTGATATAAATGTTAATAGATGCACATTGTCATTTGCTATCATCTTGTTACGATAACGTTGAAAAAGAAATAGAAAAAGCGATTCAAGGTGGAGTTAAAAAGCTTATTATAAACGGATTTGATGTTGAAAGCAGTAAAGAAGCTGTTGAATTATCAAAAAAATATAAAGAAGTTTATGCTGCCGTGGGAATCGGCCCAGAAAACGTCGATACAATAAGTGATGTTGATATAAGTACAATATCTAACTTATCATTAAGTAAAAAGGTGGTTGCAATAGGAGAAATAGGATTGGATTATTATTGGACGAAAGAAAATAAAGATTTGCAAATAAAAATATTAAAAAGTATGCTTAAAATAGCTAAAAAAAGAAAATTACCGGTAATAGTTCATAACAGAGAGGCAACTGACGACATATATAGTTATCTAAAAGAATATAATGTAACAGGGATAATGCATTGTTTTTCAGGAAGCGTGGAAACTGCTAATAGATTTATTAAACTTGGCTTTTTAATAGGTATTGGTGGTGTGGTAACGTTTAAAAATGCTAAAAAAATAAAAGACGTTGTAAAAAATATTCCTTTAAGGGCTATTTCTTTAGAAACAGATAGTCCATATCTTACTCCAGAACCATATCGAGGTAAGAAAAATAACCCGGATAAACTTCCTTTTATAGTAAGTGAAATTGCTAAATTAAAGGATATAACAAATGCTGATGTAATAAAGCAAACGGGCACTAACGTAAGATCAAAATTTGACTTATAATAGTATATATGTTATTATTAGGTACGAACTCAGAAAATGGGTATGAGGTGAACAAAGTGAAACATTTTAATAGAAAAATTAAAAGTGCTTTACTAATATTAGTTATATGTTTAGTAGCATTTATTGGTTTTTCAAAAGCTGGGATATTATTTTCCGATAGCGGTAAAGATGTTATAACAGTTTCGACATCTAAAAAAACATTTGATCCTAGTAATTATGTTGCTAGTGTCGCAAATACTACGATAGCAAAAGGAGAAACAACCGTTCCAGAAACAACAACAACGACTAAATCACAGTTTGCTGTTGCACCTGTGAGTAGTTGGTCTGGAGATAAGCTATCAAAAGGAAAAGGTGTTGTTATTGGTCCATCTGGTAAGGAAACATACTATAATTTAAACATGACAAGTGTGGTAAATGCTATGAGGCATATGGGGTATTCAGAAGTAGAATATCCATACTGGATTCGTGAAGATGGTGTTAAAATGCTTGGTGGTTATGTTATGGTAGCAGCAAATTATAAAATTCGTCCAAGAGGAACAATAATAGAAAGTTCTTTAGGATATGCGATAGTTTGTGATACTGGATCGTTTGCTAATACAAATCCAACTCAAATTGATGTAGCAGTTAATTGGCGATAATTTAAATATTATGATAAAATAAAAACAAATAAAATTATTTTATTTGTTTTTTTGTATGAGGTAAAGGTTGAAAATAAATAATTAAAATTTAGACATACAAAAGGAGTTCAAAAATAACAATCTTTTTGAACGTGTAATAGTCAATGAAGACTATAAAATAAGTGTTCTTTGAAATAATAATTAATTATCAGATAAAGTGATGTTATATCCAAGTGAACTTAAATAAGAAATCATTTCTTCTGGTTTAGAGTATGATTGCTTATTAGATTTAAAATTACGTTCAATCAATTTATTACACCGTTCATTATCAAAAACTTCGCCAGTTTTAAGAATATTGTAAATGCAAGTAAGCATTAACCTAGCTATAGCAATAATGGCAACTTTATGACCACGTCTTCTTTTAATAGATTCATAACGAAGTTTAAAATAATCAGAGGAAGAATCTTTAATAGCACATAAAGCACATTGAACAAGTAAAGGCTTAATATAAACACCAGCTTTAGTAATTTTAACAGATTTTTTCTTGTTATTAGATTCGTTACAACGAGGGACTAAACCGGCCCAAGAAACTAAATGTTTAGAATCTAAAAAGACATTCATGTCTGTTCCAATTTCTGCTATAATAAATATTGCTGAAATTTCTTTTATACCTGGAATAGTTAGTAAAAGATTAATTTCAGTTTTATAATTGATGGCTAATTTTAAAATGTATTGTTCAAGATTATCAATACAGGAATTAATAGCTTCATAATGACTTAGGCAAATAGACATTTTAGAAGATTGATATTCTGGAAAATTGCCATCAATTGCTTTGTAAATTTCTTCTAGAGTAGATTTTATATTTTTCCTTAACAAAGGTTTAATATCATCCAAAGAAATATTTGGATTATCTAGAACAGAAGTTAAAATAGATTGAGCAGTTTTACCGAAGGTATCTGTTAAGACATTTGCAATTTGAATATTAGACATAGTTAAAGAATTTTGAAAACGATTTTTTTCACCACTTCTAATATTGACTAATTTATTACGATATCTCATTAAATCTCTTAGTTCTCGAATATCTTTAGGTGGCATAAAAGAAGGTTCAACAAGACCATGTTTAAACATATCAGCAATCCATTTTGCATCTTTTTTATCAGTCTTTTTACCAAGAATAGTTCTAACATATTTCGGGTGAGTAATAATACAATGGATTTTTTCTTCTAAAATGTTATAAACGGGAATCCAATATTTACCAGTAGATTCCATACAAACATCAGTAATATTCTTAGATAATAACCAATCACGGCATTCTCTAAGATTTTCTGAAAAAGTAGAAAATATTCTTGTTTCATAAGAAGTAATATCATTATTATCTGTAATAGCAATACATACAGTAATTTGAGTAGAATGAACGTCAATACCAGCACATTTTCTAAAAACAATTTTTAGCATACAAAAACTCCTTTCAATAAAATTTTATTAAAAGGCCTTAACTGAAAATCTTTTACTTAAAAACTAGAATTGCTTTTGCAAAGATAAGGTTACGTGCTCATTAGACACACTCGTTTGTACTTAAAAAGATAATCGACACTTATATTTATGCGGGTTTAAGAAAATAAATCTTTTCCCACTCCTCCCAACGTGCTCTGTAGTGATTGCCTTTTAATAATTAATTATTATATCAAAAATTTTAATTAATTTATTTTAATCTCGATTTGTGCCTTTCAAGGACTGAAAGGACGAAGAAAGGAATGTGTTTTATTTATGAAAATAAAGGAAATATTAAATGAAAATAAATTTGTATTTAAAAAAAAGTTTGGTCAAAATTTTTTACTAGATCAAAACATTTTAAATAATATAGTATCATTAGCAAATATAACTAAAGATACTCTTGTTATAGAAATAGGTGTGGGTGCAGCGGCTTTGACTAAAAAATTAAGCATTGTTTCAAAAAATGTTATTGGTTATGAAATAGATACAACATTAAAGAAACCGCTTGAAAGTATATTGTCTGAATATGATAACATAGATATTATATATGATGATTTTTTAAACAGGGATATTAAAAAAGATATAAAAAAATATAGTTTTAAGCATGTTATGGTAGTTGCAAATCTTCCGTATTATATAACAACACCAATTATCACGAAATTTATCAATGAAAAAATAGACGTTGATAAAATAATAGTTATGGTTCAAAATGAAGTTGCTAATCGTTTTTCTGCAAAACCAGGAACTAAATCCTATAATTCATTAACTATATTTTTGAATTATTATTTTGATATAAAAAAAGCTTTTACCGTATCAAGAAACGCCTTTTATCCAAAACCTAACGTTGATTCGGCAGTAGTAATTTTTACAAAGAAAATTAAAAAAATAAAAATATTAAATGAAAGTTTGTTTTTTAAATTAGTGAAAGATTCTTTTGATAAAAAAAGAAAAACTTTAAAAAACAATTTAAAAGACTATAATTTAGATAAAATTAATGAAGTGTTAAATAAACATAATAAAAACATAAATAATCGTGCGGAAACGATAACAATAGAAGAATTTGCTGAAATTTCTAATTTCTTAACCTAAACAATCATGTTTAGGTTTTTTTAACATATACTTATTTTGGTGATGATGATGTTTAAAGTAGGAGATTCAGTAACCAGGATATCGCATGGTAATGATGTAATATTTAAGATAGAAAAGATAGT
>CANRFG010000038.1 GCA_947629815.1 uncultured Bacilli bacterium | reverse complement strand
ATCTCGCATCTTCATTATAACAAATTTTTTGAAATAATAAAAGACTGTTTTCAAATTTTTATTTGTCAACAGTCTGAAAGAAAATTAATTTTTTCTTTTTTTAATTTTTATAATAATGCTATTTTTGACAATAATTTTATAAAATGATATAATGACTAATTAGAAAAGGTGATTATGTATGAAAATTAACAGTGTTGAGTTAGCTATAAGTGCTGTTAGAAGAAGCCAATATCCCACAGACAATAAGCCTGAATTTTTACTTGTAGGTAGGTCAAATGTAGGAAAAAGTAGCTTTATAAATACAATTATTGGTAGAAAAAATTATGCAAGAACATCTGCTACTCCTGGTAAGACTCAAACAATTAATTTTTACTTAGTAAATGATGAATTTTATTTAGTAGATGCACCAGGTTATGGATATGCTAGTTTAAATAAAACAAAACAAAAAAAATTTGGATTAATGATGGAAGATTATCTAACAAATAGAAAAAATTTAAAAAATGTATTTATGTTAATAGATTTTAGACATAGACCAACAAATGATGATTTAATGATGTATAATTATTTGAAATATTATAAATTACCTGTTACAATAGTTGCTACAAAAGTAGATAAGATAGGTGTAACGTTACAACAAAAGCAAAGAAATACGATATTAGCAGATTTAGATTTAGTTGTTGGTGATGATTTTGTAATGTTTTCAAATGTAACAAAAATAGGTAAAAACGAAATAAGAGATAAAATAGAAAGAACTATTTAATTGTACATTATGCTAATAAATTCATAAAATACTTTAGGTGGTAAAGTGAAAGTTAGTATTGAAGATGAAAACAATTTTATAGTTTTTTTAAATAATAAAAATTTTAATTTTAAAAATAATGATGATTTAGAAGAACAGTTTAAATCAATATTTAACTTAATTAAATCCAGATACAAATTGGCTGTAAATGGATTTTATAATATAGTTGTATATAAAGATGATATTTATGGCATGATACTTGTAATGGAAAAAGAAGATATAGAATATTTTGATTATTTTGATAATCAAGTAGAAATGAGAATAGTTATTTCTCCATATAATAAATTTGTATATAAAGTAGAAAACAATGATTTAAATTTTCCTAGTATTAATTGTAAAATTTGCCTATATTTAGGAAATATATATTTAATACCAAATGATAATATTAAAAATATAGAATTGTCTCAAATATTAGAATATACTACAATTATATATGGAGAAGAAGCAGAAAAAATACTGAAATTTTCAAAGTGAGGTGATAAAATGAGAAAACCTGTTGTCGCATTAGTTGGAAGACCAAATGTAGGAAAATCAACACTATTTAATCGTTTAGTTGGTAAGAAAATATCTATAATAGAAGATACACCTGGAATAACTAGGGATAGAATATATGGAAATGTTTCATATAAAAATTATAAGTTTCATTTGATAGATACAGGTGGAATAGATATAAGTAATGCTTCTTTTAATGATGAAATAAAAGCACAAGTAGAACTTGCCATAGATGAAGCAGATATAGTTGTATTTATAGTTGATGGAAAAGAAGGAATAACTACTAATGATAGAGTAGTAAAAGAAATGTTAAAAAAATCAAATAAAAAAATAATAGTTGCTATAAATAAAATAGACAGTAAACTATCTAAGGAAAATTTATATGATTTTTATGAATTAGGTTTTGATGAATATATAAATGTAAGTGCTGAACAAGATATGGGAATATATGATTTATTAGATGCTATAACACTAGATTTTAATGAAATAGAAGAAGAAAAAGACGAATCAATAAAGTTCAGTATACTTGGAAGACCAAATGTAGGTAAAAGTAGTTTAGTAAATGCTTTATTAAATGAAGAAAGAGTAATAGTATCAAATATAAGTGGTACTACAAGAGATGCAGTGGACATGCCTTTTAAGTATCATGATGAAAATTTTACTGTTATAGATACAGCTGGTATGAGAAAAAAAGGAAAAATATATGAAAATGTCGAAAAGTATAGTTTACTTAGGTCATTAAAAGCAATTGATAGGTCAGATGTATGCGTACTTGTTATAAATGCTGAAGAAGGAATAATTGAACATGATAAACATATAGCTTCTTATATATTAGATGCAGGTAAACCTGTAGTAATAGTTGTTAATAAATGGGATATTATTGAAGATAAAGATAAACAAATGAAAGAGTTTATTAAAAAAATAAGAAATAATTTTCAATTTATGACATATGCACCGATTGTATTTTTATCTGCTCTTACTAAAAAAAGAATACATACATTAATGCCAGAAATTATAAAAGTATATAAAAATAGTAGAAGAGAAGTAAAAACTAGTTTAATTAATAATGTTATAATGGATGCATATACACTTAATATACCTCCTTCATATAAAGGTAAAAGGTTAAAGATATATTTTACTTCACAAGTTAGTGTTTGCCCACCTACATTTAATATACAAGTAAATAGTAAAGGATTAGTTCATTTTTCATATGAAAGATATTTAGAAAATAAGATAAGAGAATCATTTGATTTTGAAGGTACTCCTATTGTAATTCAATTTAAAAATAAAGGTGAGGAAGAATTATAAAAAATACATTGGAAATTTCCAATGTATTTTTATCTAACTTCTAAATTTTTAGATTTCTTAGGAAAAGTATATCCATTTTCGTTTAATTCTTCCATAGTTACGATTTTATTTTCAAGGGCATATACTAATCCATATGTTTTATTATTTACAATAACATACATGTTCTGACTTTTTTTACAAGTAAAGTAATATTTATAATTACTATCTTCATAAAAATATTCTATTTGTTGTGCGCAAGCACCATTTGATTTATCTATTAATACTATTGATTTTTTTTGAAATTCAAAGTTACCTTTATCTTCTAAAGTATTATCTTTATCTAAATTATTATTTTTGTTATCTTCTAAAATACTATCTTTATCTAAATTATTGTTTTGATTATAATTTAAATTGTTATTTGAATCATTATTTTCGTTATTGCTTGTAGTATTAGAACTATTGTTAGAAGTTGAACTATTTTCATCAGTTTTTTCAGTATTGGAGTTTAAGTCATTGTTAGGTTTATTTGAGCTATTAGAATTTGAATTATTTGAACTATTGGAGTTTGAATCATTTGAACTATTAGAATTTGAATTACTATTATTTTGGTTATTATTTTCTTGTTCAGGTTTTGTAGTTTCTTCTTCATTAGAGCTTGAACTATTATTTTCATTTGAATTGTTATTTTCATTAATAGTGTTATTATTATTTAAATTTTGATTTTCTTGTGTCCTTTTATTAGCTAAAACAACACAAATAGTTATTATTAAAACAATGATAGTTATTATTAATATTGTAATTAATATATTTTTATTATTATCTTTTTCCATAAATCCTCCTTAATAATTCATATTAGAATATGTTAACACATATATGATAGATATGTCAAATAAAATGTTAATTACAATGACAATAATTTGTAAATAAACTACATTTATTAATATATTTTTTAACACTCCTTATTAAAATTCATACTATATTTTAGGAGGAGTAATATGAATTTTTCTGATAACTTTTTTAAAAAAATAGAGAAAAAAACTAATGTAAATAAGCAAACTATTTTAGACCTTGCTACAAAATTACAACAGAATGATTTAAAAAATGAAAATACATTAAGAGAGGTAATACAAGAATTAAGTAAGATGACAGGAAAAGATATCTCAAAAGAAAAAGAAGATAAAATTATAAATGCAGTTGTAAATGACAATGTACCTAAAGATATAGATAAAATGTTTTAGTGCATAATTTTGTAAAATATTTTAAATTTGTTGTTTCAAAATAAAATAATGTGTTAAAATTAATAATAGGTGGTAGCATGATAGATGTAGAAAAATTCATACAATTTTTAGACAACATAAATAGTATAATTGATATTTCACTTAATAATTCACTAGAAAATAATAGTGAAACTTTAGAAACAGAAATATTAGATTATATGAAAAATAATTATACATCTATTATAGTTTCAAGAGGACCAATATTAGAAATTATAAATGATGGATATAAAATTGGTACAGAAAGATATAAAAAACAAATAGAATTTAAAATTGCAGATACTAAATATACTTTAACAGAAGAAAATGTAGATTTAGATATTGCGCTAAAAGAATCAACAGATAAATTAAATAAACTATTTAATACTATAAGTTTAGGTAGTAATACTAGTTATTTAGATTATATAAAAAACACTTTAGGAAGTATAATGAAATATTTAATGGAAAAAAGTAATGGACATATTATGTTTGCAAAAAAGTCTATGGAAATAAGAAATGACATAGAAAAAATGGTATCAAATAGCTTTAAAAATACAATGAATGAATATGGAGAAAATTTAAAAAATAATATGGCTGATACAATTAATAAAGAAAAACAAAATAATTTAATAAATGTTAATGTTGAAAATCATTAACTTTTTTTGTTCTAATTAAAAAAAATACAACATATATTTTAATGAATTATGGAAAGTAGGGAATATATGGAAAAAACACAAATAATAAAAAGCATTACTGAAAGAACAGGTGGAGAACTTTATTTAGGTGTAGTAGGAGCAGTTAGAACAGGTAAATCTACATTTATAAAGAAAGTAATAGAAAATTTAGTTGTTCCTAATGTAGCAGATGAATATGAAAGAAAAAGAGTATTAGATGAAATACCTCAATCTGCTCAGGGAAAAACAATAATGACTATGGAACCAAAATTTGTTCCTAGTAATGCAGCTTCAATACAAATAGATGACTTTAGCGCAAATGTAAGATTAGTAGATTGCGTAGGGTATGTTATTCCAGGCGCTAAAGGATATGAAGATGATAATGGACCTAGAATGGTAAAAACGCCTTGGGTGATGTTGAATAAGTGATACCAAAATTTAAAAGTAAATAGATGCCGATAAAATAAGGGCTAAGGACAATATTTCACTTTATTAGTTAAAGACTAATTTATAGAAAGTGAGATATTTTTTTATGAAAAATGAGCAAATTTTAGGAAAAGATGACTTAATACCTTTGCTGATAAAATATGTCAAAGTAAATAAAGTTATATTTCCTATTGAGAGAGTAAAGTATTTATCTAATAAAGAAGTTATAGAAATATTAAAAGATTGTATTGATAACCAAGTAATTTATAATCCTAATTACGAAATGGTAAAGAATATTACTTTACTTGATGATAAAGATTTAAAAGAAATATACTCTCTCATAAAAGAAAGCATGGATTATATTAATTATGATTATATGAGAGATATTAAAGATTTAGTTAATAATGTTAAATCTAGAGAGAAAGGTAAAAAGTATTCTTTTGAAGAACATTTAAAAGCATTAATTATTGCTCTACTCTCAAATCATAGATGGGGAGATAATAATATAAGAGAAAATATGGAAACTATTGATGAGATTTTTCACAATTATGATAAGAATTATTTAAAGGTAATTGATCCAAGTATTTTAGTTAATAAGTTAAGGAAGATTCATTGCACTAATCCAATGATAAATAATCAAATGAAAGCATTATCTAAAAATATAATGGTATTAGAAAAAATTGAAAAAGACTATGGAAGTTTAGATAAGTTTGTTAAAAAAGAAACCCCTAATAACATTGCTAATATGTTTAATAGTGGTAAATATAAACTAATACAAGTTGGACGAGCTTTTACTTATGATTATTTAAAACGAGTTGGTATTAATACTTGTAAAACGA
>CANRFG010000037.1 GCA_947629815.1 uncultured Bacilli bacterium | reverse complement strand
TTTTTTATCAAAAAGAATGTAAAAAAATACAAATTAATTGTATAACTTGTATTTTCTCTTGAATTTTTCCAACATTTGCTTTACTCCACCTCTAATAATTTAGTTGTTGACAATACATTACCTCCTTATGAGGTAAGAATATCATTTGTTTTTTTCATTGTAAAATCACCAATTTTTAAATTCTGTTGTATTTTTTTTACCAATTTTAAAAATCTGCTTAGCCAATTTTTAAAATCTGCGTTATTTTCTTATGTTATTTATTACAGATTTTTAAAATATGTAATATTTAAAAAAATTAAAAAAAAGTTTTAGTAGATGTAAAAAAGCAATAATTTCTGCATATTTTAAAAAAAGTCATAAATTTCTTTATGACTTATCTTATAAGCATTTTTGGTATTGTTATAACAGGGCGAAGGCCAGCATTATCACCAGAACTTGTTCGTGTTCCACCAGATCGCCCATAAAATCCTTTTGAGTGAACACGCCAAACTCTGTATTCAGTATTTGATATAGGAGTAGATGTCCAATAACCATATGTATTATACTCTGAGTTGTCAGAATTATACACTATATACTTATTATTATCTTCTACATCACAACCATATTTTGTACAATCATTTGTATAATTAAATAACCATGAATACTTACTTTCCCCTTTATTAAATACTGATTGTTTATCTGTGTTGCTATCAAAATAAATATATATACTTTGATTTGAATCAAAACCACTATATCTTGTTATTTGAGCTATTTCATCTGCTGTTATTAAACGTGCTGTTTCTCTAACACTCTTATTCCAATTTTTTGTATCACTTTGTAGTGCTTCTTTTACTTCTTTCATTTCTGTATTTGAATTTGTATCATTCCAAGCAACTATTACTGTTGTATTATGGTCAAGTATTAAATTAACTGTATCACTATCACTACTATCATTAAATGTATACCATTTCATACAACCTTCTGTTATTCCTGTTGGAGTTCCATTACTATTCATATTTTTATTTGCCTCTTGTTCTGTACAAGATTTATTTGTTACCGGATTAAAATAAATTGGTGTCCCATTTTCATATGTTTTATTATTACATTCTTCTAAATAATAATATACATATTGATTAGTTTGTTCATCAAATCTAATTGCAACACAACCATTCATAACTGATTTGTCTTTTGGATTTTTTATATCTTCATCTTTTAGTAAACCTTCTTCTTTTAAAGTATCCAAACTTAAATAATAAGTACCACTATCTGGTAATAGTTTTGTATTAGTTACTCCCCAATTACGCGCAATACTCTCTATTCTTTTTATTTGTTCATTATACGCTTTTTCTTGTGAATCACTTATTATATTATTTATTGCAGGAATAGTTATTAATGCAATAAGTCCAAGTATTATTATTACAGCAAGTAATTCAACTAATGTAAAACCTTTCATAGCATCACCTATATTAGATTATACCATTAGTTTAAAGATTTAACAATTAAATATTTAATATAAATATACTAAAACTTAAAATAAAGGCAAAAACTAACCATATTAAATAAGGAATTTGTAAATATGCAGAAATCTTATTAATTTCATAAAACTTTTTAATCATTATTATAACTAAAATAATCATTATAAAAATCCATATTGTTCCTATTAAATATAAATTTAACCCAAAGAAAATTGGTGTCCATAAAAAATTAAATATTAATTGTAAATAATAAATATTTAAAGCATTTGTTTTTTCTAAATCATCTGATTTATAAATCAAAAACGATGATATTCCCATTAGTAAATATAATATAGTCCAAACTATAGGAAAAACTATACCAGGTGGAGAAAATGATGGTTTATTAATAAGTTCAAAATCCATTCTATTATTAAATAATAAACCTATTATAGTTCCTATAATTAGTGGAAATAAAATAAAAAATATACTTTTTAAAATTTTTTTCATAACACTCTCCTTATTAAATAATATAAAAATATTAAAAAAAAAGAACATATTTCTATGCTCTTGAATCATATTTACCATCTTTAGTAGAAACTATGATATTTTCTCCTTCTTCAATAAATAAAGGAACTTTAACCATTAAATCATTTTCCATATAAGCTTCTTTTAATGCATTATTTGTTGTATTTCCTTTAACAGCAGGTTCTGTTTTTGTAACAGTATATTCTATTTTTTCAGGTAACTCAATACCTAACATTTCGCCTTCATAAAAAGTTATATTAACATTTATACCTTCTTTTAAGTATTTAGCGTCATCACCTAACTGTTGTTTTGAAATTTCTATTTGTTCATAAGTTTCCATATTCATAAAATTATAAACATCACCACTATTATAAAGATATTGCATTCCTTGTTTACTTATAATGGCTTTTTCTAATTTTATACTTGTATTAAATGTTTTTTCTGTAATAGAACCTGTTCTTAAATTTTTAAGTTTAGCTTTAACAAATGCAGCACCTTTACCAGGTTTAACATGTAAAAATTCTATTACTTGATATATATTATCTTCGAATAAAAAAGTTATTCCATTTTTTATATCGTTAATATTAAACATGCGTACTCCTCCTTATTATTTTCCTTCTTTATGAGGTGTTGTCTTATTACACTTTGGACAATATTTATTTAATTCCAAACGGTCAGTTGTATTTTTTTTATTTTTTTCTGTACGATAGTTTTGTTCCTTACAAACTGTACATGCAAGAGTAATTCTTTCTCTAGCTTCTCCTTTTTTTGCCATAGTTTCCCTCCTTTTTAATACATACCTACCATATTATAACAGATTATTTGTAAATTTCAAAGAATTTTTTTGCAATTGCGCTTTCTAACCAAAAATTTACATAATTTCTACTTAAACTTGTTCCATTGTAATTAAAAATATTAGGAGAAATTACAGTAAATGTAGCCTTTGGGTCATCATAAGGTGCATATCCTACAAATGAATTATTAAGAACCATTGTATCTACAATTCCATCATTATTTGTATCTATTATACTTTGACTTGTTCCTGTTTTTCCAGCTGATTTTGGAATTCCTGTCATATATCCAAGTCCTGTTCCTCCAGATTCCATAACACTTCTAAATCCTAGTTTAACTCTATCCATATAAATATCTAGTGTATCTACTTTATTTAATATATTTGTTTCAAATTCATATGAAAGATTTGTAAGTGGTATATCTGTTGGTTCATAAACTGCTTTTAATAAATGTGGTTGTAATCTATATCCACCATTTGCAATAGTATTTATATATTGTGACATTTGTATAGTAGTATAAGAATCATATTGTCCAATAGCAAAATCTAAAAGTAATGATGCATTATCACTTTTACCTTTATATCCAACACTTTCAACAGGTAAATCTATTTCTGTTTTTACCCCCAAACCAAATGAAGCAAAAGTATCGCGATATATTTTATAAGCATCAAGATTTAACGCTAAAGGCTTATTATAATAATATCTTCCTTGTCCAACTTTTATAGCTGTATGATATTGATATGTATTAGATGAATATTTTAAAGCAGTTATATCATTTAAAGTACCTAAATATTTCCAAGAACACTTAGGTGGTGTTGAAGGCAAAACTAAACAATCATCGCTTCTAACCTCTCCTATTTTTAGTGCTCCTGTATTATAACCTACTATATGTGATGCGCCTTTTACAGCAGAGCCCATTACAATAGGACTTGTTGTTACTCCTGGAGTATAATCATATGTTTTATACTGATTATTAACTTTTGTAACTTTTTTACCTGCCATGGATAGTATTTCACCTGAATTTGGGTCTGAAATTACTACAAAACTACCATCATAATATTCAGTATTTGGTCCATTTATTTTTGCTTTTATTATTTGTTCATCCATTATTTTTTCTACTTCTTTTTGAAGTTCTATATCAATAGATAAAACAATGTCTTTTCCTCTTTTCCCTTCTTCTATTAAAACATATTCTCCATCTTCTATTTTATATTTATTTTTTGTTCCTTTTAGTATATCTTCATATTGTAGTTCTAAATAACTTGTTCCTACTCTATCAGTAAGTGAGTATCCTTTTTCTAAATAATAATCTTTTTGTTCATAAGGTATTCCTGTTGTAGATGTTGAAACATTTCCTAAAATTGTTCTAAAAACATTACCATATGGATATACTCTTTCCCAATCTAGCTTAACTCCTACTCCTAATAAATCTTCCAAGTTTTCAGCAATTATTGCATATTCACTTTCTGTTGCATTTCTTTTTATTGTATGTTCTTGGAATGAGTAACCTGTATTCATTAAATTATAAATATATGCTGCTTTTTTATCTATTTCTTCATATCCTAAATTATTTACATCTATTCTTTCTAGTTTATAATCATTTATATCATCTAGTGTTATTTTTCTTTCTTTTAATAATGTTCTTTCATCTTTTGTTATTAAATTATTTGCAAGTTCAAAATTATTTTTTATCCAAAATTTTTTAATCATTAAATCTGTAACATTATAATTAATTTCTAGCAAATTAGCTAAAGAATAAGCAGTTTTTATTTCATCTTCTGTTGTTACTCCAGCCTTTTTTTTATAATATATAACTCGTACTGCTTTATTATCGACTATTATTTTCCCATTTCTATCATATATTCTTCCTCTTGGTGCGCTTTCTCCATAAACTATATTTCTAGTAAGTTTATTTACTTCTTCTTTATAATGATTATAATTTAATACTTGAACATTAAATAATCCAACTATTAGTATAGTCATTACTATAATTACTATGGCAATTAATATATTATATCTTTTTTCAATTATTTTTCTTTTATTTTTATTTGTATATTTATTTAATGTTTTTTTCATAGTTATTATTTATTTGTTCAAAATTAACTATTGAAAAAAAATTATCTATATATTCTTGTCTATTAAAGTAATCAAGATAATATGCATGTTCCCATAAATCAAGAGCCATTATAGGAATTAGTCCATATGAATATGGATTTTCTTGATTTGATGTATTTATTATTTCTAAATCATCATTATTTAAAACTAAAAATGTATATCCTGAACCTACTACATACGATGCTTGTTTTTTAAATTCCTCTATGAAATTTTCAATACTTCCATATTGTTGTACTATTTTTTCTTTTAGTTTTCCAACTAATTTATTTTTATCTACTCCCATATTATTAAAATACATTTCATGATTTAGTATAGCTGATGCACTATATAAAATCTTATCTCTATCTTGGATTGGAAATTTATCTATATTTTTAATTATATCTTCTAAATTTTCTTCATTATCTGGTATTAATTCATTTAATTTATTTACATAATTTGTATATATTCTATAATGTCTTTTCATTGTTTCTTCACTTAAATATGGACTTAAATCATCAAATGAATAATTTAATGGTTTTATTTTATGCATAATATCACCTATAATTATAATATTCTTCATTTTAACTTTTATACATATATTATATTAGGTGATTTTTTGTGAAGGAAATAATAATTAAGCAATATATTGATAAAATTACTATTGATGATGTTTATAATTTTGGAATTAAAAACGATATTATATTGAATAATAAAGATTTAAATTTAATTTATAATTATGTTAAAAAAGATTGGAAAACTATAATATTTGGTGATATATCTCCTATTTTTAACAATTTAAAATCAAATTTAGATGAAAAAACATTTAATAAAATTAAATGTTTGTATTTTGAATTTAAAGAAAAATATAAGAATTATTTATAGTAATTTCTTATATCTTCTAATAAATTATTATTAAATTTTTTATTTCTTATCATTTCTATTTCAAATTTATATGGTGGATATATTTTTTCTTTTTCACCATCTTTTTTTGATATATATGGAGTTTCTAGTATCATTGGTATATTTTTTAATCTTTCGTCATATATTATATTTATCAAATTATCAAATCCTATTGTACCAAATCCTATATTTTCATGTCTATCTTTATGAGTTCCACGATCATTTTTACTATCATTTACATGTATACATTTAAGATTTTCAAGTCCTATTATTTTATCAAATTCATCTATTACTGTTTTTATATCATATCCTGCATCATTAACATGACATGTATCTAAACATACTTTTATTTTATTTTTAATTTTTATATTATTTATTAAGTATTTTATATCATTAAAATCGTACATTAACTCTGTACCTTTTCCAGCCATTGTTTCTATACATATAGTAACTTTCATATCTTCTGTTATAACTTTATTTAAGCATTCTATTATATTTTTTATTCCTTCTTCTTTACCTAATCCTACATGACTTCCAGGATGAAGAACTAATTTATTTACTCCTAGTTTTTCAACTCTTGTTATTTCTTCTTTTAAAAAGTTAATATTAAATTCTTCATTTTTAGAATTAGCAGGATTTATTATATATGGAGCATGTACTATGACATTATTTATGTCTATATTATTTTCTTCCATCATTTCTTTTGCTTTAATTGTTAAACTATTATCTATTGGTATTCTACTAGTATTTTGTGGTGCCCCTGTATAAAACATAAAAGTATTTGAGTTATAACTTATTGCTTCTTTAACACTTCCAACTAATTGGTCTTCTTTTTTAAATGAAACATGTGAGCCTATTATCACTATTACCACTTCCTTATTTAAAATGAATTTATTTTATAATAACATTTTTTTCAGGTTCATTCAATATATAAATATATTGTTTTTAATTTAAATCACAAATTATTTATTCAAGAAAAATGAAAAATAAATTTTTCATTGAAAGCCCCTTGGGCTTTTTTTTTAATCTGATATAGTATAAAATATAA
>CANRFG010000036.1 GCA_947629815.1 uncultured Bacilli bacterium | reverse complement strand
TACTAATGTAAAACCTTTTCTCAATTTACTTCCTCTTTTCTATTGTTTACTTATATTATGCCCCCCCCCCCATGACAATTGTCAAGTGGTTTGGGGCATAATTTTTAAAAATCGATAAGTTTTACATTTTTTTGTAAATTAAAAGATAACAATTAATCTAAATTGCTATCTTTTATATATTCTTCAAACACTAAATTATTTTCATATATATATTTAGCTACATCATATCCTACATATCTATAATGCCATGGTTCATATTTAAAACCTGTTATATTTTCTTTTCCACTTGGATATCTTAATATAAAACCATATTTATAAGAATTTGTGCTCATCCATTCGAATTCATCACTCATTTCGAAATCATCATAACTATTATTTGACCCCATTACATCTACTGCTAAACCTGTTTGATGTTCAGAGTGACCCGCTCTGGCGCTACAAGATAAAGCATATTCTTCACCATATTTATCTACATAATAATTAAATAAATTATCTTGATAATCATAATCTCTATACCCAGATACTGCTATTACTTTATATCCTAATTTTAAAGCATCCTCACTTAATTTTTCAAAAGCTTCCTTTGCTTCTTTTCTAAGCATTTTACCTTCATTAGAATATTTTATATTTATAGTTTCTAAATCTTCTGGTACATAATCTTTAGAAAGTTTATTATTTTTATTAACTAATACTAAAATATCATTTGGATTTTCAACTTCTTTTATATTTTTATAAAACATATTTTTCAAATCTACCTCCTTTAAAAAGAAAAATAAAATTAATGAAATAAAAATAATAAAATATAGTATTTTAAATAATTTCTTCATATAATCTCCTTTATAAAATATATGAAGAAAAAGAAAGTTTTTATCAACTTTCTATAAACAATATATTACATTTATTTCAAATTATTAATTTGTTTTTGATAATCATTGCTATTTGTTATATAACTACCAACTACATATATATCTGATTTAACTTTAGAAATAGTTATATCATTTATTCCACCATCAACTTCAATTAAATAATTATAATTTTTTTTAAGTTCATTTAATTTATCTACTTTAGGTATAACAGATTCAATAAATTTTTGACCTCCCATACCTGGTTCTACAGTCATTACTAAAACTAAATCAATTAAAGATAAATAAGGAAAAAGTAAACTTACATCTGTATTAGGTTTTATAGAAATTCCTACTTTTATTCCTTGTTTTTTTATATAATTTATTAAATACAAAATATCTTGTTTTACTTCTAAATGAAAAGTTATATAAGTAGGCTTTAATATTTTAAATTTATCTACATATTCTTTTACATCTTCTACCATTAAATGAACATCTTTAGGTTTATTTGTATTAAAAACTAAATCTTTTACATCATAAATATCCCAAGTTTTATTTTGTACAAATTTACCATCCATTATATCTAAATGAATAAAATCAATATTTGTTTTATCTAATATTTTTATATTTTCTTTTAAATTTTCTTTTATTGATAGTATAGATGCAGATATCATATTTCACCTCTTAATAAATTTTAAATAATTCTCATAACGACTATAAAGTATTTTCTTTGTTTTAACAGCTTCTTTTACTCCACAACTATCTTCTTTATCATGCATACAATCTCTGTATTTACATAATTGTTTATACTCATCAAACTCAATAAAACCATCCCTTATATCAGTATTTTCCATACCTATAAAATCTAGGCTAGAAAAACCAGGTGTATCAGCTACTAAACCATTACATAAATATATAAGTTCAACATGACGAGTTGTATGTTTTCCCCTACCTAATGCATATGAAATTTCATCTGTTTTTAAATTCAAAGTAGGCTCAATTTTATTTAATAAAGTAGACTTTCCTGCACCACTTTGACCTGTAAATACGGTAACTTTATTTTTAAATAATTCTTTTATTTGTTCACAATCATTGTTTGTTAAAACTTTATAACCTATTTTTTTATAATAACCTATAATCTGTTCAATTTGTTTTTTTTCTATTTCATCAAGTAAATCTAATTTTGTAAAGCATATAATTGGTTCAATATTATTAAATTCTATTGTAACTATTAATTTATCAAGTAAATTTGAACTAAAATCTGGTTCTTTTACACTTGTTACAACAAGTGCTTGGTCAACATTTGAAACATGTGGGCGTATAAGTCTATTTTGTCTAGTAATTACTTTCATTATGTAGTTGTTTTTTGAATCAAATTCAACTATATCACCTACTAATAATGATACCTTATCATTTCTAAATTTGCCTCTTGCTTTACATATGTATTTTTTATTCTCAGCAAGTACTGTATAATCATTACTTACTAATTTAACAATTCTACCTATCATTTATTCTCCATTTGATTCATCAGGTGCCTCAGGATTGCTTGGAATTACTTCTTCTGGTAAAGGCGCTACCTCAGGTTCTTTAGTAACTGTTATTACTAATGAAGCATATTTAGCAACTTTTGTTCCGGCTTCCCTATTTTGTGCGATTACCATTCCTTCAGGAGAATCTATAGTTTCATAATATTTTATTGTAAGTGTAATATTATTATCTTTACAGAATTTATCTATTTGTTCTATAGACCATTGTTCCTCTACAAAATCTGGATATTCAACTGAAGCATCTGCAACTATAAATTTTATAGTATCTCCCTTTTTTAGTTCTGTTCCAGACAACTCACTTTGTTCAAGTATTGCATTGTTTTCAGCGCTTCCATCTGTTACTTCTTTAGTTTCAAATTCAACATTTAATCCTTCTGCTTTTAATTTACCTTCAACATTGCTATATAATTGTCCAACATAATTTTCTATTATAATTCCAGGTGTTCCTGTTGAAACAACTAATGTTATTTTAGTATATTTAGTAACACTTCTTCCACTTTGAGGTGATGTTCTTATTACTAAATCTTTAGATACTGTTGCGCTAGATTCTTCTTGATATTCAACATTTACTTCTAGTCCCTCTGCTTTTAATTTAGCCTCAGCATCTACTATACTAAGTCCTGCTACATCTGGTATTTTAATTTCTTTTTCATCTTTTCCTGTAAAGAATAAAGCAAAAGCACTAAAGGATAATAATGCAACTCCTACTATACTAGCTAAAACTATTAAAACTATATTTAATTTTTTAGTTTTCTTTGGTTCTACAAAATCTTCACTTGTTTTTTCTTCTTCTTTTTCTTGTTCTTTAGTAACATCTTTTATTGTAGATAAGACTTTTGTATCTTCTAGTTCTTCTTGTTCTGAATATTCATATATAATTCTTCTTTCATTTTGTCTTTCTTCATCTAAAGCTGTTTTTATATCCTCATGCATTTCTGAAACAGAATTATATCTATTTTTTGGGTTTTTAGCGCATGCTTTATATATTACATTTTCTATAGACTGAGGAACATTTTCAACGATACTTGAAACTCTTGGTATTTGCTCTTTCATCTGTTTTATTGCAATTTCAACTGCATTTTCTCCTTTAAATGGTAGCTTACCTGTTAATAATTCAAACATAAGTATACCAAGAGAATATATATCACTTTTTATAGTCGCACCATTCCCATTTGCCTGTTCTGGCGCCAAATAATGAACTGAGCCCATAACTGAATTTGTTTGAGTAAGTTCTGTACTATTAAGTGCCATAGCTATACCAAAATCAGTTATTTTTACTGTTCCATCTTCTTTTATCAAAACATTTTGTGGCTTTATATCTCTATGTATTATGTAACTATCATGTGCACAAGTTACTGCGGATGTAAGTTGCAACATTATATCTATTACTTCTGGTAATGTTAAAGCACCTCTTCTTTTAATTAAACTTTTAAGAGTTTTACCTTCTACATATTCCATTACAATATAGTAATTTCCATCGTCTTCTCCTACATCATACATTTCAACAATGTTTGGGTGTGATAATGAACTTGCGCTTATTGCTTCTCTTTGAAATCTTCTTACAAACTTTTCATCGCTAGCTAAATCACCACGCAATACTTTTACTGCAACTTCTCTATTCAAGATGGTATCATAAGCTAAATAAACATTAGCCATTCCACCTTCGCCAATCGTTCTAATTATTTGATATCGATCATTTATTTTCTGACCTTTCGCTATCATTTAACTTCCTCCTTATCTAAAAATGCTACTGAAATATTATCAGTTCCACCTCTATTATTACTTTTTATTATAAGTTTGTTTAATTTTTCTTCTATGCTTATTTTTTCTGATAGTACATGCGCTATCTGATTGTTATCTAACATATTTGTAAGTCCATCACTACATAAAAATATACCATCTACATTTGTTTCTACATCAAATATATCCATTTCTACTTTTGTTGATGCTCCTAAAGCTCTCATAAGTACATTCTTTCTTGGATGTTCTTTTGCTTCTTCAGGAGTTAATTCCCCTGATTTAACAAGTAGATTAACTAATGTATGGTCGTTAGTTATTTTATGTATCATTTTATCTTTATAGACAAATCCTGAAGAATCTCCAATGTTACCAAATAATAAAAATTCATTAGTTAGTACTGCAAGTACTAATGTTGTTCCCATTCCCGCACTTTCTGGATTTTCTTCTGTGTATTTATATATTAATCTATTTGACTCACTTACTTCTGCTTTTATCCAATTTATTGCATCTTCTTTTGTTCCTACACTACTAAGTTCTTTAAATCTTTTTCCAATATGTGATATTGCAATACTTGATGCAATCTCTCCACCTTTATGTCCACCCATTCCATCGGCTACGGCTAATAAATATTCTCCCATATTATTTTTAACAATTATAACACTATCTTCATTATGTGTCCTAACCTTTCCAGGATCAGTTAAATAATAATAGTTCATTATAATCCCTCCTCATAATT
The DNA here is from genome assembly GCA_947629815.1 of uncultured Bacilli bacterium. Taxonomy (GTDB): domain Bacteria; phylum Bacillota_I; class Bacilli_A; order RF39; family UBA660; genus UMGS872. The sequence goes on along the minus strand of CANRFG010000036.1, from coordinate 2,204 downwards.
AGAACGAAGTTGACCACATGCTGCATTTACTTTTCTACCAAATTCTCTTCTAATTGTAACATTTATTTTATTTTTTTTCAAAATATCATAAAATTTTAATATTTTATCTTTACTACTTTTCTTATATTCAATATGTGTTGTTTCATTGTATGGTATTAAATTGACATAGCAATTTATTCCTTTTAACAAGTTTGATAATTCTAAGGCACATTCGTCTGTATCATTTACATCTTTAAGCATAATATATTCGAATGTAACTCTTCTATTTGTTTTTAAAATATATTGTTTTATTGCTGTAATTAGTTCTTTAATGTTATAAGCTTTATTAATAGGCATAATCTTACTTCTTAATTCATCATTAGGTGCATGAAGACTGATAGCTAAATTAACTTGTTTTCCATCGTTTATAAATTCATATATTTTATTTACAAGTCCACTAGTAGATACTGTTATATGTCTAGAACCCAAAGCAATTCCATATGGTTCGTTAACTATATTTATAAATTTTATAACATTATCATAGTTATCAAATGGTTCTCCTATACCCATTAAAACAACATGTGAAATTCTAATATTTAAATCTTCTTCTATTTTTAAAATTTGTAATATCATTTCGCTTGCGTCTAAATTTCTAACTTTTTTTAATCTTCCGCTTTCACAAAATGTACATGACATATTACAACCTACTTGTGTTGATATACATAAACTATTACCATAATCATGATTCATCAAAACTGCTTCTATTTTATTTTTATCTTTTAGTTCAAATAAGTATTTTTTTACATCTATATCCTCTTTTTTTGAAACTATTTTTAAATCATCTATTTCAAAGTCATTTTTTATTTTTTCTATTAATGTTTTTTTTATATTTGTAATTTCATCAAAATTATGTATTCTTTTTCTATATATCCATTCGAAAAGTTGTACTGCTTTAAATTTCTTTTCGCCTAGATTAGTAAAATATTGTTCTAGTTGTTCTTTTGTTACACCATATATACTAGTCATATAAACACCCAATATAATTATAGCAAATATTAAAAAAAAATAATAGATTACTCTATTATTTTTAATTATATATTAATTTATTTTAAGTATATTTACATATTGTTGTCAATAAATTTACTATTGCAGAAACTACATATTGCTGATTCCTGCCTTACAATAGCACCACAATTACCACAAGTTTTAAATTTTGGTTCTTCCTTAGGTATTCCTATATTAACTTCGTTATTAATATTTAAATTATTTTCTTCATTAACTGTTACTTCTGGAATTGGCTCACTTACATTTTCAGAAATATTAGTTTGTTGGTTTTCAATATTATTTGGGAATATATCTGATATAGGAATTGGTTTTACTTCTGTACTATCAATATTATTTACTATTTCAGTACTACTTGTACTATCTAAAGGAGCAACTGATTGATTTGGAGTAAAATTATTTATAACTTCTGTTTGCAAATTTTGTTGTAAATCAATATTTTGATTGTCATTTAAAATAGTTTCATTTATAGTAACATTATTTGAACCATCAGTTAGAATTTCAACTGGTGTTCCAAATTGTTTAAATTGAGTATCAAATTCAGTATTATTATTAAAATCATATAAATTAGGTTCAATATCTGGTATCACTGATGTAGTATCAATTTCTTGATTACCAATCATTTTAGATTTTTTGTTTTTTCTATAATCTATAAAATTAATTACACTTGAAAAAATAAGTAAAGCTGAACCAATTATTATTAAATAAAATCCTACCCCATATATTGCACTACCTGCATTTAAATTATTAAGCGCAGTCATTTTTTCATTTATACCATTATAAAATATGAATAAAATAAGTAATGAACCAATAGCTGGTATAAAAGAGAAAAATCCAACTTTAAATAAATACAATATTGCAGATATAACAGCACACGCTAAAACAAGTTTTCCATTTTCAACAATAAATGATTGAGAAACACCATTTATTGTGACTATTGGAAGTATTGTTCCAAGTATTATTACTATTGAACCTAAATATCCTATTATTTCCGACTTATGCTTAAACACCCTTTTCATCTAGCCTCACCCTATTGTAAATTATATCATGTTTTATTAAAAAAAAGAACCTTTTATTTAAAAGGTTACGCTATGTTGTAGTTTTTGAGGGATGAAAGTTATAATCCTTATATACCTCAAAGAAATCAAAAATACTATAATTAT
>CANRFG010000035.1 GCA_947629815.1 uncultured Bacilli bacterium | reverse complement strand
TGAAAATTTGACAAAAAAATAACCATTTTATAATGGCTTGTAAGATTTTTGATATTTAAAAGTGTTTAAGTTCCGTTGCAACTTTATTTTATTAATCATTTATATAAAAATATTGCTTTTTATGTTATAATATAAAAAATATATAGTATTATGGGAGTGTTACAAATGAAAAAAGTAAAGAATGCAATTATAAAAACCATTAAAAAAGCATTAAAATATGATACAACAATCATTCATAGTGATTTGAATGTTGATAATTTTTCACCTGCATTACAATACTACGCAGAAAATAATCCAGATACTTTAAGTTCATTTAGAAGAATTGGTAAAAGAAAAGATAATAAAGATTTTTATGAAGACGCTAAAAAAATAGAACAGGGATATAATTTACTATATAAAGATTTATCTATATATGATAATAATGGAGTACCTAAAATTGATGAGTATTTTTCAATTCGTAATGGCAATCCACTACAAACAAAACCATTTCCTTTATGTAGAGAATATATAATAAAAAGCTTATTTAGTAGATTTTTATATATATATCCTACTAGTGTTGGTGAACCAAAATGTAGACAGATGATAGTTGATTACTTAGTAAGAGAAGGTTTTAAACTAGAAAAATCACAAAATTATGATGGAATAGGAATAGACAATGTTACTTTTACTTATTCTACAACTCATGCATACAATTTAATTATAAGTGCGATAGCGCGACCAGAAGATGTAGTAATAATCACTGCTCCTAATTATGGGATATTTACTGTAAATACGGAAATATGTAATGCACGAGTTGAACTTATTAATCTTAGAAAAGAAGATAATTGGCTTATAAATCCTAAGATGCTTTCAAAAAGAATAGATGAAATAAATGAAAAATTAAAGGAAGAGTTTAAAGGTAAATTAGATTATGTTCCAAGGGTAGTTGCTTTTTTAAATATAAATCCTCATAATCCACTTGGAACTGTGTTATCTAAAAAAAATATGGATATTATAACTGAATTAGGTGATGTTTGCCTAGAAAAAGGTGTATTTATAATAGATGACTTAATATATCGTGATTTGACATTTGACCAAGATAATCTAGCTTTTCCAATAGCAAGCATTCCAAAATACTTCAATAATACAATTACATTGATTGGTCTTTCAAAAGGATATGGTTTAGCTGGAATTAGAGCAGGCGCAATAATCGCACCAATTCCTGTTTCTAGAGGAATTAGCCAATTAATCAGCAGTACATATGATTCTATTTCTGTTCTACAATCAAATGCTTTAGCGGGGGCCTTTAATTCAACAAATAGAAGGTACAGAATTGCTAAAAAATATTTTGGTGATTCAATAAAAGAATATAAATATCGCCTTAATTTGCTAGAAGCATTAATATATGGAATAGACTATGATAACTGCAAAGCAAATAAAAATAAAATAATAAAAGATATAAAAAAGTATACTAAAGACAAAGAAAAATTAAAATTAATATTTGAAGGTATTCCAGGAGTAAAAATAAGTGATGGTACATATCCAATATCAGGATTTTTCGCAATAGTTGATTTTACTAATTTAATAGGTAAAAAAGATGATGAAATTGTAATAAAAAATGATATTGATTTTGTAAGGTTTTTATATAAAACAACTAAAATTAACTGTTTAATCGGATTGAATTTTTCTTGGCCTAATGAGAATGAAATAGTTACAAGATTTAATTTTGCGATAGAAAAAAAAGATTTAATTCATTGTTTATATTTAATTAATAAAGCAATTAAGGGGTTAAAATGATAACAAATAAAATAAAAATGATAAATTTTAAATTATTTAAAATTAAAAATAAATTTACAATTTTATTTCATCAAAAAAAATTTGTAAAATTAATTGGTATAGTATCTTGTGACAATTTAAAAAATAAAGTTAAAGAAGACTTATATTTAAAAAATAGTTTAAATAAAATGAATATAGATGCTCAAATAATTTCATGGCAAGATAAGAATATTGATTTTAAAAAATATGACGCTTTAGTAATTAGAACAATATGGGGATATAATAATAATTTAAAAGAATTTAATGATTGGTTAGATTATATACAAAAAAATAATATTAAAATATTTAATAACATAGAAATTATAAAGGATAATTTTGATAAAGAAAAGCAGTTTAATATTTTAGATAAATATAATATAAAACATGTGGATACAAAATTTATAGATAAAAACGATGTAGATGAAATCCAAAAAATGTTAGAAAAATATGGAAAAATTGTTATAAAACCATCAATATCTGAAAGTGGACAAAATACATATGTAATTAATGATTCACTAGTTAAAAATAATATAAATATTAATGAAATAAGCAATAAATTTGAAAATATAAAAAGCAAATTGATGATACAACCATTTATTGAAGAAGTAAATAATGGGGAAATATCATTAAGTTATATAAATGGGAAACTTATGAATATAGTTTTAAGATATTGTAATATTTTTTCTGATAAGAATTATGCAGAAAATATTGATTTGAAAAATATTGATAAAAGTTTAATTGACTTAAGTAATACAATAGTTTCTATAAATGAATATAAAGATGCTTTATATGTTAGATTAGATTTTGTAAAAGTTAATAATAATTATGAAATTATGGAAATAGAATTATTAGATCCAACACTTTTTTTAACATTTATTAAAAATAAAAAAGAAATGAAAGAAGCCTTTGATTATTTTGCTAAAAGCATAATTTCTAAGATATAGGAATGTAATATCTAGTTGTCACTATCAAGCGAAAATTTCCTAACTAAGAAATAATTTTCTTTTTAGAATTATGTTTTTCGATATATTTTTGATATGAAGCAGCTTTAAAAGGGTGTGATGCAGGTGGTCTGTAAACATTCTTTTCTCTCATAATTTTCTTAGGAGTATGTTGCTCTATAATTAATTTAACAGCATTATAAAACTTATCTTGATAGAGAATATAAAATTTATGATCAAAAGATTCTATAAAAATAACTTTAGTTTTAGGAATTAAATTAATGCGTTGATGATTTAATTCAGGATAATAAAGAAAGTTTTTATGCTTTATAGTAGAACCATTATTAACAGTTTTAGTAGTAAAAATAGATAAATACAGGTTAATTAAATCGACAGATGGTGACTCTTCCATAAAAGATCTGTTATAATTAATAGGAAGAGCAAATTGTTTGTTGTATACTGGTAGGTATTCTTTCACAAACTGATTTGCTTTTTCAATTGTATTAATATCATTAAACCTTAATTCAGCAACTAATCTACTTTGAAAAGTACCAAATAACCTTTCAATTTTACCTTTTGCTTGAGCAACAGAAGTTGTTATTATCTCAATTCCTAATTTATCACAAGCAGCTTCAAACTGAGTAAAAGTATCTTTTTCAATATTAACCATTTTTTTTGAGTAATATTCAAAAATAGTTCTTCTATCAGAATAAAAGGTCATTGGTATTCCATAATTAGTAAGAATTTGATAAGTCATTTCGTAATAACCTTTTATAGTTTCCCCAGTATCAAAATATGCCCCTAAAACATTACCAGTTGCATCATCAATAGCCGCATGGAGGTATGTTTTAAAATTTCCAAACCAAAGATGAACAGAAGCATCAATTTGAACTAATTCACCAAAATATTTTTTCCTTTCTCTGGAAGGATGAAGATTTTGTTTTTTACTTTTTCTGTTCTTTTTAGGAGATTTGATATTACATTCAGATAATATATTATATAAAGTTCCATATGGTATATTTATGTTTTCAATATCCCTTAATTTTTCTCTAAAATGAGTAAAGTTAAAATCATAATATTTTTCCTTGTAAAGATTAACAATTTTTTCTCTAAAAGATGAATCTAATTTATTGACAGGAATATTATATTTAGATTTATGAATAAAACCAAATTTACCTTGGGTCTTATAAATATTAATTAATTGATTAATTCTTCTTTCAGAACAGCCAATAATTATAGATGCTTTCTTTTTATCAATTTTACCATTAATTATTTTAATAATAGTTTTATATTTTAACTTTTCTTTGTAATTCATCTCAGATATACTAATTTTTTCTTTCATAAATAATCACCTAATCATTTATGATACATTATTTGGGAAATTTTCGCTTGATAATAGTTAGGAAATTTTCGCTTGATAATCACAGAATGTAATATCTAGTTTGCAAAAATTTAATATTGTGATATAATTTTGTACTGAGAGTAGGTGTATATGGAAAAGTTTAAAAATATAATGAAAAAAATATGTAATATTAATTTAGTTTTAATTTTAGTTTTAGCTTCTCTAATAGTACCTGATGTATCGTATGCAAAAACACTTGGAGATTTAAAACAAGAGTTACAACAAAATATAGATGAATATAATGAAGCACAAAATAATAAAAATTTGACTCAAAGTCAAATAGATGCTACTAAAGCAAGTATAAGTAATACGACTAAAGAAATTGAAAATAGTCAAAATGAAATTGCAAGTCTTACACAGGAAATAGAACAACTTAATAAAGATATAGAAGAAAAGAAACAGCAAATAAAAGATATAATTGTTTTTTATCAATTGTCAGGTAGTTCAACAGCTTACTTAGATTATGCGATGGGAGCAAAAACTTTTACTGATTTCATATATAGAATGGCAATCAGTGAGCAATTAGTTGAATATAATGATAATTTAGTTGATGAATATAATAATATGATTGTTTCAAATCAACAAAAACAAGTTGAATTAAAAGATAAAATTACTCAATTGGAAAAGAAACAACAAGAATTATCTGCTTCATTGGAAAGCTTAGGAAATAAATTAAATGAAATAGTAGATATAACTGTTGACATTGAAGAAGAAATAGCATCTAGAAAAGAAGCAATCAAAATGTATGAAGAAGATTATGGTTGTAAAGATGACGATAATTTGGATGAATGTACAAAAGGTAGTCTTCCTCCAGATACTAGTTTTTGGAGACCTCTTGTTGCTGGTGGATTTAGTAGTGAATTTGGTTATAGAACATATTATTTAAATGGAAAATTAACTTCAGATTTCCATACAGGACTAGATTTAACTCCAGGAACTACTGATGTATATGCTTCAGCTTCAGGTGTCGTAGCTTCAATTGTATATAAATCAAGTTGTGGTGGAAACAAAATATATATCCATCATAAAGTAAATGGTGTAACTTATACAACTTCTTATCTACATTTAAGACAGATTTTAGTATCTATTGGTGATGTAGTAACTAAAGATACTAAGATAGCTATAATGGGAGGAGACCCTAGGGTAGAAACTTGGGATAAATGTTCAACAGGAAGACACTTACATTTTGGTGTTGCATATGGACTTTATTTAAGTGATTACACTTCTTGGAATACTTTTGTTGCTAAAGGTATTAACCCAAGGTCAGTTGTAAATTTCCCTCCAAGAGGAAGTAGATTTACAAATAGAACAACAAAATATTAGTATATAACGAGTAATTTCCTTACTCGTTATATTTTTATAAAATATTTGATTATATTTAAAATAATTGATAAAATATACATAGGAGGAAAAGTATGAAAAAAATTTCTATTTGGTTTTTAGTTATTTTAACTATCTTAGCTACTTTATTACTTAGTTTATCATATACAAAGAATAAAGAACCCAGTGTATATTACAAGGTTTATTTAGATGGTGAATTAATAGGTAAAATAACTTCAAAATCAGATTTAGAGCAATATATAAATAACGAACAAACAGAAATTAAAAATAAATATTCTGTAGATGAGGTTTTTATACCAAACGGATTAGAAATACAAAAAGAACTTAGCTATAATCCTAATGTTGATGATATAAAGTCAATATATGAAAAAATAAAAAACAAAAGTGATTTTACTATAGAAGGATATCAAATAACTATAAATAATAATGAAGAATCACAAAAATTATATGTATTAGATAAGACTGTATTTGATGAAGCAATTGAAAGTGTAATTAATGCTTATGTTGGAACTGAAAAATACGAAGCGTATAAGACAGGTACACAACAAGAAGTAAAAGAAACTGGTTCTTATATAACTGATATATATATTGACAATGATATAACAATTAAAGAAATGAATATACCTTCAACTGAAAAGATATATACTAATAGTCAAGACCTTAGTAAATATTTATTGTTTGGAAATAATGTTCAAGATAAAAAACATGTAGTTGAAGAGGGAGATACAATAGAGGAAGTTGCATATAGATATGAAATAAGTGTTGAAGAATTTTTGATGTCTAACCCTCAATATAAATCAAAAACTAGTATTTTGTCAATTGGCGATGAAGTAGTAATTGGAATGACTGACCCACAAATAAATGTGACTGTTTCACAAGAAATGACAAAAGATGTAGAAGAAATATATAAAACTATTGAAAAAATCGATTCTACTATGTTAGCAGGATATGAAACTGTAACACAAGAAGGTAAAAATGGCGTTACACGAGTTAAACAAAATGAAAAAATAGTAAATGGAACTATTACATATGTTCAACCAATTTCAAAGGAGGTTATATCTCCAGCTGTTGATAAAATTGTTTCTAAAGGTTCAAGAGTTATACCATCAATTGGTGGACTTAAGAACTGGTATTGGCCTGTTGATAGTTATTCTATTACTTCTGATTTCTCATATAGAATAGACCCATTTACAGGTAAACGTGAGTTACATGGTGCGCTTGATATTGCAGCAGCTTATGGCTCTAAGATATATGCATCAAATAATGGTACAGTATATAAAGTGGCTCGTGATGATGTAAATGGAATACATGTAGTAATTAATCATAATAATGGATATTATACTCAGTACAATCATATGAGTGCAGTTGCTAGTGGATTAAAAGCTGGTCAAACAGTTGAAAGGGGACAGGTAATTGGTTATGTAGGTATGACAGGTGCTGCTACAGGACCACATGTTCACTTTGCAGTTTGGTATGGTGGTCGACCTTTTAGTGCAGGTTCTAGTAGGGTAAATCCATGGACTTTATTTAGATAGGAGAAATTATGACAATAGGAATAGGAAATGACCATAGAGGTTATGAGTTAAAAAATGAATTAATTAAATATTTGGAAGAACAAAATTACAATGTTAAAAATTTGGGAAGTAATACAACTGAATCGACAGATTATCCTATATATGCATTTAAGGTAGGTGAGTCTGTTGCAAATGGTGAAATTGATTTTGGTATACTTATATGCAGAACAGGTATTGGCATGAGTATTGCTTGCAACAAAGTTAAGGGTGTAAGATGTGGAAAAGTTGACTCAATATCTGATGCAAAATTATGTAGAATTGATAATAATTGTAATGTAATTGCAGTAAGTTATGAAAAAAGTTTAGATGAATTGAAAGAAATAATAACAACTTTTATAACAACTCAATTTACTAATGAAGAAAGGCATGCAAGAAGAATAAATATGATAAAAGAATATGAGGAAAAATGATAAAAGGAATACTTTATTTAGTAATGGTTCCAATTTCAATTTGGGCTCTTGATAGTATAAATATAAATGGAATATTTAAAAAAAATAGATATTATCAATCTAGAATACTTTATCTCTTATTATCTATAGGGCTTTCATATTTAGTTGTAAATTTCTTTTATGATTTCTTTGTTAATACTAAATTTATTGGATAAATATAAAAATAGCTTTTACTTTTGTAATTGCTATTTTTATTATGTATAAAATATTATTTTACCACATTTTTTTAATAAATTATTTACGAAATATTAAAAATATGTTATTATCCTGAATTTGACAGTTTTGAAAGTCAAAAATCTCCTAAAGCCATGTTTTATAAGACTTTAAGAGATTTTTATTTT
>CANRFG010000034.1 GCA_947629815.1 uncultured Bacilli bacterium | reverse complement strand
TTATATTTTATACTATATCAGATTAAAAAAAAAGCCCAAGGGGCTTTCAATGAAAAATTTATTTTTCATTTTTCTTGTTTAAAAATAAAATATATAGTACAATTATAAAAGGTGATTATATGGAATTAAATATAAAAGTAGACTCAAGAAAAGTAAAAAAAGGCGATACCTTTATAGCGCTTAGAGGAGTTAGTTCAGATGGACATGACTATATTGATAAGGCAATAGAAAATGGAGCAACTAAATTAATCGTTGAAGAAGATAGAAACTATAAAATACCATATGAAGTTGTAAAAGATACTAGAAAATATTTAATAGATTATTTAAAACAAAACTATACTTCATACTTAAATGAAATGAAAATAATTGGTATAACAGGAACGAATGGAAAAACAACAAGTGCTTTTTTACTTCATAATGCACTAAATAGTCTTGGCATAAAAGCATCTTATATAGGAACAATAGGATTTTATATAAATACAAAAGTAGAATCTTTACCAAATACAACACCTGATGTATTAGATTTATTTAATTTATTTTTAAAATCATATGAAGAAGGTTGTAAATATATATGCATGGAAGTAAGTAGTCAAGGACTTTCCTATAAAAGAGTAGAAGGATTTTTATTTGACTATGTAGTATTTACAAATTTAACTCAAGACCATTTAGATTTTCATAAAACAATGGAAAATTATGTACTTGCTAAACAAGAATTATTTAAAAAATTAAAACCAAATGGTATAGCTTTAGTAAATTATGATGATAAATATAAAGATTATTTTCTACTTAAAGAAAATAAAAACATAACTTATGGATTTAATGGTGGAGACTTTAAAATTGAACAATGTGAGATGAATAATTTAGGTACTAAATTAGTATATAGTTACAATAATGAAAAATACTCTTTAACATCAAGATTAATAGGAAAATATAATATTTATAATTTGCTTATTACAATATCAATTCTTAATTTAATAGGAATAGATAAAGAAAAAATACAAAATATAATTTATAATTTAAAAACACCAAGTGGAAGAATGGAAACAATAATATATAAAAACAATAGTATTGTAATAGATTATGCACATACACCAGATGCAGTTGAAAAAATAATATCAACAATGAAAGAAATAACTAAAGGTAATATATATACAGTATTTGGTTGTACAGGAGATAGGGATAGAACAAAAAGACCAATTATGACAAAAATAGTTTGTAACTTAAGTAAAAAGGCAATTATTACAAATGATGACCCACATTATGAAGACCCAAAACAAATAGTTAAAGATATGACTGATGGAATAGAAAATAAAAACTATGAAATCATTTTAGATAGAAAAGAAGCAATAAAAAAAGGAATTAGTTATTTAAAAGAATTTGATACATTATTAATATTAGGAAAAGGTCATGAAGAATATATATTATTTCAAGATAAAAAAATACCTTTTAATGATTGCAAAGCAGTACAAGAAATAATAAATGAAAATAAAGAATTGGTGAAATAATGAATGGTGTATTAGTCGTAGATAAACCAAAAAATTGTACAAGTAGAGATGTTGTAAACGAAGTAAGTAAAATACTTAATACTAAAAAAATAGGACATACAGGTACATTAGACCCTTTAGCAACAGGTGTTTTAGTGCTTACTATAGGAAACGCTACAAAATTATGTGAAATCATTACTTCTGATTATAAAGAATATATAGCGTCAGTTATACTTGGAATAAAAACAGATACATTAGATATAACAGGAAATATTATAGAAGAACAAAATGTTGATATAAAAAAAGAAGAAATAAAAAAACAAATAGAAAAAATGAAATGTACATATGAACAAGAAGTTCCAATATATTCTGCTGTTAAAGTTAATGGAAAAAAATTGTATGAGTATGCAAGAGAAGGGAAAAAAATTAATTTACCTAAAAGAAGTGCTACTATAAAAGAAATTGAATTAGTTAGTGATATAAAATATATCGATGGAAAAATATTATTTGATATAAGGTGTTTAGTAAGTAAAGGAACATATATTAGAAGTTTGATTAATGATTTAGCGACTCTTTTAAATACAATAGGAGTAATGAAAGATTTAAGAAGAATAAAGCAAGGAAATTTTGATGTTAATAATTCATATACATTAGAAGAAATAAAAAAAAATAATTATAAAATTATACCAATAGAAGATTGTTTAAGTAATTTTAAAGTAGTGATTACTGAAAATGAAGATGAAATATTAAATGGTAAAATACTTGATAATGTATATAATGAACCTATTTTATTTAAAAATAAAAATAATGAAATACTTGCTTTATATAAAATATATGAAAAAGATAATACAAAAATAAAACCTTGGAAAATGTTTAAAATAAAATTTTAAAGATACTAAATATTTAATTTTAATATCTTTTTTCTTGTGTTTTAAGTTAATTTAGTGTATTATAAATGTCAATTTTATATATTATGAATTGGAGATAAATATGAAAATAGAAAATAAACATGAAATAAATTCACTTAATGTTGTTAAATTTGTAGGTTGGGCATCAGCATTCGCTATTGCGCTTTCTGGTGTTGGAATAGTAGTTTATGATTCTAATGTTGACCATACTTCAGATGTTTGTCTTTTAACTAAAATATTAAAAGAAGATTCAAATAATAATGATATGTTCTTAAGAGATGCAACAAAAGGTGAAATACATCAAATACAAGCAATAAAAATATATTATAAAAATATAGGAAAAAATGTTGATATAGATTTTTTTAAAGGAGAAAATAGTAATCCAGATAGAATAGTTATTAAAGTACTAGGTGAAGGGACTGATGATTACTATGAAGAAGTAAAGACATTAATAATAAAGTAATGAAATCTTGATTTTATAAAATACGAAAAAGATAATATTAAGTCATTGGAAATGTTTAAAAATAAAATATAAATGATAAAATTTGACAAGTATTAAATTGTGTGCTAATATATTTGTCAATCGCTTGGAAAAAGTGAAAATAAAAAGGGGGACAATATAATGAATAATGAGTATAATTATGTTAAAAAAAGTGTAGTTGTATCAGTAACAGATGAGAATGATAATCCTAGATTAGTAGAGTATAGTGATAATTTGGAAGATATTTTAGCAACTGAAAACATAGTTGAAGAGTTGGAAAATGAAATTGAGAAAAGTAAAGATTTAAAAGAAAAACTAAAAGATAAGGCATATATTTTGCTTTTGCTTTCATTTATAGTTTTATTTGGTATTATATATCTTACAACATTAGGAGAAACATCATTTGATTTTAAAATACTTGAATTACTTTATCGTGGTTTTAGTTATGTTGTTATGCCATCTGGTGCCTTTGCAGTTTTATATGGTATTTATAGGTATCATAAAAGTGTTATGCGTTTTAATCAAAGAAATAGTTATTTAAACGAGCAATTAAAACTTGCTAAATTTAAATTAAAAACATTAAGAAAAAACAAACAAAAAGAAAAAGAACAAGAAATCACGCAAAATCAAGAAACACAAAAAGTAACTTCACACATAGAATATTTAAATCAATTAAAAAGTTATCTTGAATCACTTGAAAATGGAGAAACTCCAACTATACAACCTGAAATAGACTACAATGAAGAATCACAAGACAAAACAAAAAAACTTTCAATTTAGTAATTTTAAATAAAAAGAATAAAAGGGTTAGAAAGATATTAATAATAAATTTAATATCTTTTTTTGTAAGTTAATAATTAAAAGTTCTTTTTTTTAAAATATTTAACTATATTTTATATAGGTAGGTGAAATATGAAGAAAGTTATATTTATTTTAATACTTACCTTAATTATGATTTTTTTACTTGTTTTTTTTAGAGAAAACAAATATGAAGAAAACATAATACAAGATGACTATAAACTTATAATATCTTACCCAATAATAAATAATAAAAAAATAGATTTTAAAATAAATGAGTTTATTGATGAAAATAAAAATATATATGAAAAAGAATTAGATAGTATAAAAAATATGGTTGTAAATTATGAAAAACAGGAATATAAAGGAATAACTTTTATAGATTTAAATTCTTATATATATTATAAAAGTGAAGTAAGAGAAAAAAACGAAGTAATAGTATTCGATAGTAAAACAAAAGAAATACTAGAATTAAAAGATATATTTGATAACTCATACTATATATCACAACTTACAACTAAATTAAATGAATTGGAAGCATTCAATAATATAGATTATAATATAATTTCAACATTTAAAAAATTTATATTGAATAAAGATGGACTAACAATAAAATATAATTTTTTAAATAAAATAAAAGAATTTAAAATAGACTATCAAGATATAAACGAATATTTAAAAAAAGAATATAAATTAGATATAAGTTTGATACCCACTATAACACCTTCCAAAAGAAATCTTGAAAAATATAGAGGTAAAAAATTAATCGCACTTACTTTCGATGATGGACCTAGTTATAATACTAAATATTTATTAGAACAACTTAAAACTAGAGATGTAAGAGTTACATTTTTTGTCCTTGGTAGTAGAGTAAATGAATTTCAAGATACAATAAAACAAGCATATGAAGAAGGTCATCAAATAGGAAGTCATACATATAATCATAAAAATTTATTTTATTTAACAGATGAAGAAATAAAAAATGAAATAGAAAAAACAAATGAAGCTATCAATGATGTAATAGGAGTAAAACCTAGTGTAATAAGAGTACCATATGGAAATATAAATACAAAAATAAAAAATATAGCCAATATGTATCATATACTATGGAATGTTGATACACTAGATTGGAAATACAAAAATACAAATACAGTTTATAAAAAAATAATTAAAAATGCAAAAGATGGAAATATAATATTACTTCATGACATTTTTAAAACATCAGTGAATGCAGCTATAAAAGCAATAGATGAATTAAAAAAACAAGGATATGAATTTGTAACAATAGAAGAAATGGCATATTTAAAATCAGTAGATTTAGATAAAACAAAAACTTATTTCAATTTTTAATAAAATACTTGTCAAAGAAAAAAAAATAGTGTATATTATTTATGTACTTATTTACTTGGAATTTAGAGTCTCCGACTTTATTCTAGGTTATAAGCGTATAATATGAAAGGAGAAAAAAGCATGGCATTAAGTAAAGAAGCAAAATCACAAATAATAAAAAAATACGCAAAAAGTGAAAATGATACAGGTTCAGCAGAAGTACAAATCGCAATACTTACAGAAGAAATAAATAACTTAACTGAACATTTAAAAGAACATAAGCATGATTTTCATTCTCGCCGTGGATTACTTAAGAAAGTAGGGCAAAGAAGAAGCTTGTTACAATATTTAATTAAAACAGATGTAACAAGATATCGTGCAATTGTTAAAAGCTTAGGCTTAAGAAAATAATTATAGTAAGTAGGCACTCTTTTTTGAGTGTCTTTATTTTGGAAATAAAGTAGGAGGAAAAGTATGAAAAAAACATTTGAACTAAATTTTAGGGGAAGAAAAATAATAGTAGAACATGGAGAACATGCTAAACAAGCAAATGGCTCAGTTTGGGTTAGATATGGCGATACAGTAATACTTTCAACAGTATGTGTATCTAAAACAGCCAATATTTTATCTGATTTTTTTCCATTAATGGTTTTATATAACGAAAAATTATATTCAGTTGGAAAAATACCAGGTGGTTTTATAAAAAGAGAAGGAAGGCCTACAGATAATGCAACACTTGCTGCTCGTATGATAGATAGACCTATGAGACCTCTTTTTCCAGATGATTTTAGAAATGAAGTACAAATTGTTAATACAGTTTTATCAGTAGAACAAGATAATTCACCTGAATTAACTGCTATGTTTGCATCTTCTTTAGCGACTTCAATATCTGAGGTACCATTTGATGGACCTATCGCAGGAGTTAAAGTAGGACATATTGATGGAAACTTCATAATAAATCCAACACCTGATGAACTAGAAAAATCTGATTTGGATTTAACAGTAGCAGGAACTAAAGAAGCAATAAACATGGTAGAAGCAGGCGCAAAAGAAGTAAGCGAAGAATTAATGCTTGAAGCACTTATGTTTGGACATGAAGCAATTAAAGAATTAATTGATTTTCAACTTGAAATAATAGAAGAAGTTGGAAAACCTAAAATGAAATATGAAGTATTAAATATAGAAGATGAATTAAAAGCAGAAATAAGAAATCTAGTACTAGACGACTTAAATAAAGCAATGAGAATTAAAGGTAAATTAGAAAAATATGAAGCAATTGATAAAGTAAAAGAAGATGTAGTTAAAAAATATGAAACTGAAAATTCTAATTTATCAGAATCAGAATTAAATGAGTTAATAACAAAAGTTAAATTAGTTTTAGAAGAAGCAGAATATGAAATATTTAGACAAATAGTTGTAAAAGAACATACTAGAGCAGATGGAAGAAAAATGGATGAAATAAGACCACTTTCTACTGATATTGACCTTCTTCCAAGAACTCATGGAAGTGCATTATTTACAAGAGGAGAAACTCAGGCTTTAGCAGTTACTACATTAGGTGCTTTAGGTGAACATCAAATACTTGATGGATTATCTTTAGAAGATGAAAAAAGATTTATGTTACATTATAATTTCCCAGCTTTCTCAGTTGGTGAAATAGGTAGATATGGTGCTCCAGGTAGAAGAGAAATAGGTCATGGAGCTTTAGGTGAGCGAGCACTTTCTCAAGTAATACCTTCAGAAGAAGAATTCCCATATACAATTAGAGTTGTATCAGAAATACTAGAAAGCAATGGTTCATCAAGTCAAGCAACTATATGTGCAGGTTGTATGTCATTAATGGCAGCTGGTGTTCCTATAAAAGCGCCTGTTGCTGGTATTGCTATGGGATTAATTACAGCAGGAGATGATTATACAATACTAACTGATATTCAAGGTATGGAAGACCATTTAGGAGATATGGATTTTAAAGTAGGAGGAACAAAAGATGGTATTTGTTCACTACAAATGGATATAAAAATAAAAGGTATAACTAAACAAATATTAAAAGAAGCATTAGAACAAGCTAAAAAAGCAAGACTTGAAATATTAGATGTTATGACTAAACAAATAAGTGAACCAAGAAAAGAAGTAAGCAAATATGCACCAAAAACAATGACATTTATGATTAATCCAAATAGAATTAAAGAAGTTATTGGAAAAGGTGGAGAAATGATTACAAAAATCATTTGTGAGGCTAGTAATGTTACATCTGTTACTGATATAAATGCAGTTAAAGTAGACCTTGAAGATAGTGGTAGAGTTATTATATATCACTCAGACCAAAATATAATTGATAAAACAGCAGAGATGATTAAATCAGTTGTTAGAGAAGTAGAAGATGGTATGGTTTATACAGGCAAAGTAGTAAAAGTAGAAGATTTTGGATGCTTTGTAGAATTATGGCCTGGTTGCGAAGGATTAGTACATGTTTCTCATCTTGCTAATGAAAGAGTTGAAAAACCTTCAGATGTAGTAAAAGTAGGAGATGAAATAATAGTTAAATCTCTTGGATATGATAAAAAAGGAAGACTTAATCTTTCTAGAAAAGAAGCTTTAAAATAAATTTTTATCTCGTGTCTATATGACATGAGTTTTTTTTTAATATAAATATTAATTTAGGTAATAATAATATTGGTGGTTGTTTTTAAAATTATATGTTTAATTTGATAAAAATTAAAAAAAACTTGAAAATGAACTTTAAATTATTGTATAATTTATATGTTGATATAATATGACAAGATAATTAGATTATTTTATTGTATTCTATAAGGAGGTTGTTTATGGTAACTTATACATCTGGGATGTCAAGACATGGAGAAATATTAGAAAATAAAGTTAGTGGGAATTTTACAGGTACATATAGTTCTGGTATAAATTCATCATTTGGAAATTTGCGTGGGCCTGATGCGACTATACAGCCAGTTGAACCAGTTTCATCAAAGCAAAGTGTAGAAAATCCAAGTACTAGTTCATCATTAAGAAATTCAGGGGCATATACAACAGGAACGAAAATTGTAAATAGAAATGAAACAAATACAACAACTAAGACAGATACTTCAAGTACAAGTTCAGCTGGAACATATAAGTCAGGTGCAAGTACACCAAGTACATATACATCAGGAACAGGCTCAGCTGGAACATATAA
>CANRFG010000033.1 GCA_947629815.1 uncultured Bacilli bacterium | reverse complement strand
TGAAAATTTGACAAAAAAATAACCATTTTATAATGGCTTGTAAGATTTTTGATATTTAAAAGTGTTTAAGTTCCGTTTGCAACATGATAAAAAAACTAATTAGTGAAAATTTACCAGAATTTAACATTCCAACAAAATATATTTTTAGAGATGAAATGCCTTTAACGGGAATTAATAAAATTGATTTTAGGAAATTAGAGGAAGAAGAATTGCAAGAAGGAGAAATTTTAAATTATTCAAGTGGCAAACAAAAATTAAAAAAGAAGTAATTTTTGATGAATTACTTTTTTTTATTTTAATTTTATGATATTCTATTAGAAGAAAGTAGTTGATGATATGGCTGATATTGCATATTCTTTATTGAGTTTGGGCTATACAATTTTACTAATGCTAGTTTATTTTATTAAAAAGAAAATAAAGACTATAGAAAATATATTGTTTTCAAGAATTTTGATTTTAACATTTATTGGATTGGTGTTGCAAATATTAAATTATTATGCAATTTTGTTTGGGATAGATATATATAGTCCACTATATTTACTTATGGATAAATTAATTTTATTATATTATGTTATATGGATGGTTTTATTCACATATTATGTTTCATTTTTACCTAAAAGGGAAAAAGAATTAAAAGAGTTAAAACGTAAAAAAAATAAGAAATATATTATATTGATATTAATGGCTTTATGTATTTTAATTTTAGCATTACCATTAGATATAAAACAGATTGATAATTTATATATTCCAGATGGTTTAGCTACACAGTTTACTTATATAGCTTCACTTATATGTATATTTATAATGATATTATTTTTATTGTTCGATATTAAAAATGTTAAAAATAAAAGTTATGTACCACTATATGTTTTAATTGTGTTAGGAATAACATGTCTAGTTTTGCAATATTATCAACCACAATTACTTTTATTATCACCTATGCATGTTGTAATATGTTTTGTAATGTACTTTACTATAGAAAATCCAGATGTTAAAATAATAGAACAACTTAATTTAGCTAAAGTTCAAGCAGAAAAAGCAAATAACGCAAAAACAGAATTTCTATCAAGTATGAGCCATGAAATAAGAACACCTTTAAATGCAATAGTAGGTTTTAGTGAATGTATCGCTAACGCTGATAATCTAGAAAGTGCAAAAAGCGATGCAAAAGATATTGTAATGGCTAGTCAAAACTTACTTGAAATAGTAAATGGAATATTAGATATATCAAAAATAGAAGCAAATAAAATGGAAATAATAGAAACAAATTATGAATTAGAACCTATACTAAAAAATATTTCAAAATTAATGATACCTAGAATAGGCGAGAAACCAATAGAATTAAGAAATAATTTTGCTATTGATATTCCAGCAGTATTAAATGGTGACAGTGGTAAAATAAAACAAATAATTACAAATATATTAACAAATGCAGTAAAATATACAGAAAAAGGACAAATAAATTTCAATGTTAATTGCATAAACGAAAAAGATACTTGTTCACTTATTATTTCAGTAGAAGATACAGGAAGAGGAATAAAAGAAGAAAAAATAAGCTCACTTTTCAATAAATTTGAAAGATTAGAAGAAGATAAAAATACTACAATAGAAGGAACAGGACTTGGTCTTGCTATAACAAAAAAATTAATAGAAATGATGGGTGGAAAAATAATTGTACAAAGTAAATATGGAGTAGGTTCTAAATTTACTGTATATTTAAAACAAAAAATAGTAAGTATGGAAAAACCAAAAACAGAAGAAACAGAAAAAATAGAACAAAATATAGATTTTAATGGAAATAATATACTTGTAGTAGATGATAACAAAATGAATTTAAAAGTTGCAACAAGAATATTAAAAGAATACAACATAAATGTATGTGAATCAGAAAGTGGTTTAGAATGCATAGAAAGAATAAAAGCAAACGAAAAATACGATTTAATTTTAATGGATGACATGATGCCTAGAATGTCAGGTGTTGAAACATTAAAAGAACTAAAACAACTACAAAACTTTAATATCCCTGTTATTGCGCTAACTGCTAATGCTTTAGAAGGTATGAGAGAAAAATACCTAAAAGAAGGGTTTAATGATTACTTATCAAAACCATTTAATAAAATAGAATTAGAAGATATATTAAAAAAATATTTAAATAAAAAAGAAAATATTTCAAATGTAAAAGAAAAAGAATTACCAACTTTAAAAGAAGAAATAGAATATGATTTAAGTAATAAAAAAGTATTACTAGTAGATGATAATAAACTTAATACAAAAGTAGCAGAACTAATGTTAAGAAAATATAACTTACAAATCGAAAGTGTAGAAAGTGGATTTGAATGTTTAGAAAAAATAAAAACAAATAATTATGATTTAATATTTATGGATTATATGATGCCAGAAATGGATGGAATAGAAACATTCCATAAATTAAAGGAAATTCAAAATTTTAATACACCTGTTGTAGCATTAACTGCAGATGCAATAGAAGGAGCAAGAGAAAGATTTTTAAAAGAAGGATTTGATGATTATATATCAAAACCTATAGATAAAGCCTTATTGGAACAAGTAGTATTAAAATTCTTAAATAAAAACTAGTTTACTAGTTTTTTTTGACTTTTAAATTAAAATATTGTACTATTTATATAGTAGGTGAAATATGAAAAAACAAGTAAATAGATTTATAGAAAGTTTAAAAAAATTATTTAAAATAATAAATAAACCTGAAATGAAAATATTACCAGGACAATTAGCTTTTTTCATGGCTATGTCTATATTTCCTGTAATCGCTTTGATAGGTTTAATTGCATCTTCATTTAACATATCAATAGATATGTTAGTAAATATGATGCAAAAAACATTACCAACAGAAGTAAGTAACACACTTATTCCATTTATAACAGGAAATGGTCTAGATTTAACAATAAGTTTTTCAATGGTAATAGGATTTATATTTGCATCAAATGGAGCATATTCACTTATAATAACATCAAATGAATTATATGGTATAGATTCATCAAACTATATAAAAAGAAGAATAAAAGCGTTTTTATTAACAATACTATTAGTAGTATTTATTATATTTGTAGTAATAGTACTTGCATTTGGAAATAAAATAATAAACTTTATAACAGGATTAGGATTTTTAAAATCAATAATTTCACCTATAAAAACAATATATAGTATATTAAAAATACCTGTTGCAATACTAATAATTTTTTTCATAATAAAACTAATATATGTTTTCGCACCAGATAAAAAAATACCAGGTAAATGTACTACAAAAGGTACCTTATTTACAACTTTTGGTGTAATTGCGATAACACTTATTTATTCATATTATGTAGCTAATTTCAGTAACTATAACATATTTTATGGAAGTTTAACAAATATAGTTGTAATGATGATGTGGATATATTTAATATCATATATAATCGTTATAGGAATAAGTATAAATACTAATAGTTACAATTTAGAAAAAAATGAATAAATAAAAAAAATAAATTAATAATAATTAATGGACATATATTACCAATATGTCCACTAATTATGTGGTATGGTATAAATGGTAAGCTAATTTTAGTACTAAAACTAGTTTAACTGTGAACTAAGTAGTATTAAGTAATGTTCTCCTTAACTATTTAAAGGCAACTTAAAAAGTTGCCTTTAATTTGTAAAAACTTAAAAATAATGATATACTTATTTAAGTTTGAGGTGTTAAAATGAAAAAAATTAAAGATAAAATAAAATCATTAAAAAATTTTGATTTAAAAAAATATTATAAAAATAATAAATTAATGCTTATATTTATTTTAGTGTCTTTAATAAACGCTATGCTACTTAGATTTTTAACAATTAAAAACTATTTTGATATACAACCAATATTATGTGATTTAGCGTTTTTAATAATAATAAGTTCATTTAGCCATTTAATAAAACCAAAAAATAGATTTAAGTATTTTTTAACACTTTCAATATTAATTTCCATAATATGTGTAATTAATTCTATGTATTATACAAATTACTTATCATATGCATCAGTATCACTTCTTGCAACTTCACTTCAAATAGTAGATGTTGCAGATGCAGTATATGAAAATGTAATGGAAATAAAAGATTTTTGCTATATATGGCAAATAATAGCTATAATATTTGCTCATATTAGTATTAAAAAGAAAGAAAATAACACAATTCAAAATAGAAATAAAAATGGTTTTTTTAATACATTGATATTTGGTTTTGTAGTTTTAGGAATATTTGTTATAAGTTTAAGCCCAACAGATATAGGTAGAATAACAAAACAATGGAATAGAGATTATATAGTATCAAAATATGGTATATATACTTATCAATTAAGTGATGCAATATTTAGTGTAACACCTAAAATAACAAGTATGTTTGGATATGATAAAAACTATAAAGAATTTAGGGATTATTATAATGAAAAACAACCATCACAACCAAATAAATATACAAATATATTTGAAGGTAAAAATGTATTAGTAATACATGCTGAAAGTATACAACAATTTACTATGGAAACATCATTTAATGGAGAAGAAGTAACACCTAACTTAAATAAATTAGCAAGTGAAGGAATGTATTTTTCAAACTTTTATGCACAAGAAAGTGTAGGAACAAGTAGTGATAGTGAATTTACATTTAATACATCACTTTTACCTGCAACAAGTGGAACAGTTGCTATAAACTATTGGGATAGAGAATACTTAACAATACAAAAACTTTTAAAACAAAAAGATTATTATACATTTAGTATGCATGCTAATAATTGTACTTTCTGGAATAGAAATTTATTACATCAACAATTTGGATATGATAAATTTTATTGCCATACTAATGATTATAAGATAGATGAAGATGACATAATAGGATTAGGATTATCAGATAAATCATTCTTTGAACAATCTGTTGAAAAAATACAAAAAATTAATGACGAACATAATAATTGGTATGGAACATTAATAATGCTTACAAATCATACACCATTTTCTGGTATAGTAGGGCACACTGATTATGAAGTTGATTATAAATATGAAGACATTGACGAAGAAACAGGAGAAAGAGTTATAAAATCAGCGCCTTACCTAGAAGGAACTGTAATGGGTAATTATATAAAATCAGTTCATTATGCAGATGAAGCAATTGGACAACTTATAGAAGATATGGATGAACATGGACTTTTAGAAAATACAGTAGTAGTTATATATGGAGACCATGATGCAAAAATAAAAAAATCAGAATACGAAAGATTTTATAATTATGATTATAAAACTGATTCTGTTTTATCACCAAATGACCCAGGATATATAGAGATGGACGATATTGACTATGAATTAAATAGAAAAGTTCCATTAATAATATGGACTAAAAATATGGATAGTAAATACAAAACAGAAGTAACACAAGCAATGGGAATGTATGATGTTTTACCAACTTTAGGAAATATGCTTAATATTTCAAGTAATTATAGTTTAGGAACAGATATTTTTAGTACAGAAAATAATGTTGTAGTATTTCCAGATGCAAGTTGGCTTAATAATGATATATATTATAGCAGCCAAACTAACGAAGCTTTTAGTATAAACAGAAAAGAAACAAATATAAATTTTTCACAAAGTTTTGATTATATTGAAAAAATAAATAAAATGGCAGAGAAAAAAATAATTGTTTCAAATGCAATAGAAGTATATGATTTAATAAAACAAGCATCAATTGATAATTCAGTAAAAGTAAATGATTAGGAGGAATCATGGATAAAAAAATAAGTGTAAGAAAAATTGTAATTTTTTCAATTTATATATTATTTATTTTACTTATAATTATTGGTATTGTAAAAATTCTTACAAAAGATAAACCTAAAAATGTACAAGTAGTTGATTCTATAGATAATTATGGTTATACATTAAATGATAATGCAACTTCTTATTATAAACAAACATTTAATGAATTATCAGATTTACTTTCTAATGAATCTATAGATGAAAAATCATATGCACAATTAGTTTCAAAATTATTTATATCTGATTTATATACTTTAGATAATAAATTAAATAAAAATGATATAGGTGGAATGCAATTTGTTTATAAAGATTTTGTAGATGATTTTAGTTCTTATTCTAAATCTACTATTTATAAATATGTAGAAAATAATATGTATAATGATAGAACACAAGATTTACCTGTTGTTACAAATGTTATAATAAATTCAGTTAATAATGATGATTTTAAATATAACGATAAGGTATTTGAAAATTCTTATTATATTGATTTAACACTAGAATATGAAACTGATTTAGGATATCCAACTAATATTAATTTAGTATTGGTTAAAAATAATAATAAAATAGAAGTAGCAAAAATGGAAACCAAATAGGCTTCCATTTTTATTCGTTTTCAATTCCAATAATATCTTCTAATATTTCATTCGATTTGTCTGTATTATTTTCTGTGTTATTTTGCTTTATTGATGTAACAACTTTAATTGTAATTCCCTTTTTCTTATCCATAAAGTCAGTATCTATATTTGCATAAGGAGTTTGACTTATAATTTCATTTATAAAGTTTGAATTATTACCAACAACTTCTTCAATATTTATTTTGATATTATTGTTATTTGCGTATGTAATAGCAGTATTTTTATCTTTTCCAACAAAATTTGGAAGTAAGTTTAATTTGTTTTTAACAGAGTAGCTTCCTTTTCCAATTACTTTTTCTTCATAAGGAACATTTATATCAAAGTTAAAACTTTTAATTGTTTCATTTTCAATACCTAAATTTAATTTCATAGCTTTTTTAACTTCTTCTAATGAATCTTCATAAGGTATAAAATTGTATAAATTAAGTTTCATACCAGCATTATATAAGTTACTATAATCGAATATATATTGGTCATATCCACTAATATATAGTCTTTGAATATTAAAGGCATCTTTTGTTTTAGAAGCATCGACTATTTTTAAAGCAACATCGTAAAATGAAAATATTTGATTAGTTGTCATATTTGTTTCCATATTAGAGTGTATTGTATCAAGTATGTCATTTACTGTATCTAAACTTCTTACTTCTAAAAGTTTATTCATTAATGCTTTTACTACTAATTGTTGATTTTGACCTCTTATAAAGTCATTTATAGTTTTTCTATGTCTTGATAAAGCAAGTGCTTCTTCACCATTTAATGTTTGTAATCCTTTATCTAAACATATTAGATTGTCAAAGTTTCTGTTACTATCTTGTTCACAAAATTTTATTGGAACATCTACTTCAATACCACCTAATGAATCAACTAAATTAACAACACCTTTAAAATCTATTTTTACATAGTAGTCTATTTTTATATCCATTAAGTTTTCTATAGTTTTTTTCATGCAGTCTTCTCCATACCATGCAGCATGAGTTATTTTATTTTTTCTTTGCCCTGCAAAACAAGATATTGAAGTATATGTATCCCTTGGTATACTTAATATAGTGGAATTTAAAGTTTTAGGATTAAATGTTATAAGCATTAAAGCATCACCATTTAATGAAGCTGTTTTTATATCATCAACAGATGAATCAACACCCATTAATAAAATTGTAAATGGCTCTGTAATTTTTTCATTATTAGTTGTATCTAGTTTTATTTCTTTATTATAAGTATAAATTGTTTTTGTATTTTCTAAATTTATACCTTCTATATTAGATAACATTATTTTATAATTAGTTGGTAAAAATATATAATCAATTTTATTATTTGTTAAATCATTTAATAAGGAAATATAGTCGTTATATTCTACTAATTCATTTTCTAATTTTTCTTTTTTTATTATTTCTTTTGGAATAGTATATCCATCAATACTATTTTCATCATTAAGAATTCCAATTTTATTATTTTTATCTATTTGTTTAATATCGTTTATTTCATTAGTAGAAAGTGTTACTATACTAGATGAATATGTTGTTACATTTGTACTTATTTTTGATATTTTAGTGTATAAGTTATGAACAGTTATTGATGCAAATACAAGTGCAACTGAATATATAAACATGAATATAAGTAAAATTATGTATTTTATTTTTTTGTTTTTTATTAGAACATTTACACTCATATTTAATAGTATAAACCATATAAAAGCTATTATAGTATTAACTAAAAATCTAATATCATTTGCAATATTATTTAAAAGGTTTATTGTATAAAATAAGTACCCTGTTCCAAATGTTAAAAGTAAAAATATTATAAATATTATAATAAACATTATTTTATTTTCAGTAATTAATTTAATTCTTTTTTTCATACTTCCTCCAACTACACATATAATATTATAAACCATATTAATATTTTTAACAAATTATTAATAATTATTTTAAAAATGTTGTAATTAAAATTTTTTTTTGATATAATTTTACTTGTGATGGGTCTATAGCCAAGTGGCTAAGGCAAGGGACTGCAACTCCCTGATCGTTGGTTCAAATCCGACTAGGCCCTCCAGATTGATAGGAAACTCGGAAAATTCTTCG
>CANRFG010000032.1 GCA_947629815.1 uncultured Bacilli bacterium | reverse complement strand
ACTAGAAATTCTTGTTTTACTTTTTTTCGCATTAGTTTTTTAGTATTTTTACTTCACACTAGAAATTCTAGAGCCGAAATACCTGTTTTCCTATTTTTTATAATACATTATTTGAAATTTAGTTGGCACTAGAAGTTCTAGAACTATAAACTCAAAGATTAAAAATCCTTTCAGTTTTTATGTCAAATATTAAATTTAACTTTGAAAACCTCCAACTTCAATATATCCCTCATAATGACAATAATATACTGGGAATGAGTATCCAGGTACGCATTCTGATTGACTAGCTCCAGCACAGTAATAAGTACAAGGCACTCCAAGAATACCACCAGTTGGATTATCACACCATTCCATACATTCAGCATACTTAGATTTTTTACATACAGTAGTAGTTCCCTCTTCTACGAATGGAACAATTCCAGTATGTCCATCTACTGTACACTGATGACTAGTACCACATGTTAAAGGAGTTGTACTACTAGTTGCTGTAGAACAATAAATACGATCAGGCTCTCCACTACAATCGCTAGAATTTGTTAACCTTTGACAACAATCTTTATATGCTTCGGTATCTTTAACTGTTTTTGCACCCTCACAACTTTTTTGACAAGATGCAACAGCTTGAGATGGAAGAGTCTTGCAATAAGACATACAACTATTATAAGCTTCCTCTGCAGCTTGAGATGCTTCTTCTTTACATTGTGACGCAAAAGTAGTAACACTTACTCCAGTATTTAAAGTAGTTGATGCACTACTATTTCCAGCCAAATCTTTGACTGCACCAGAACTAATAGTAAGAGTCAAACTTCCATCTAATTTTATACCAGATAATTTCAATGTATATGAATAAACACCATTACTAAATGAGTCATACGTTAACACTTTAGTAGATGGACTCGCTGTAGTACTATTTACTTTAACTATTATGTCATTTTTTTCAAAATCATTAGTATTAATTCCACTATTTGCCTCTGTTATTTTTATAGGTATTGTTATTTGATCAGCAGATGTTGGGGAAGATGGTGAACTCTTGCCATTCATAGCTATTTTTGGTGCAATTTTATCAACTTGAACATTATATGTAACAGCTGCTGCACTATTATAGTTTATTGTATCTGTTGGTGTAAAATTAACTGTTATTACACTTATTCCTGTTGATTTTCCCGTTACTGTTACTAAATTATTAGTATTTGCATTTATCGCATTAGCTGATGCTTGTGAAACTGTTGCTATAGTTGTTTTTTCACTATCAACAGTAAATGTCCCCGCTACATTTGCACTTTCATTAAATTTTAATGTATTATTAAACCATGCTGAATTGGAACCCGATATTATAGTCGTTTCTCCATCAGAATCTTTTAATGTTATTACAGGTGTTGCTTTTGCTATTGAACATTTAAATTTTTTAGCAGTCGTTGTGTTATCACTCCATCTATAACCTTCTTGTAAATTAGCTGTTACTTCATATTCGCCCGCATTTGTTTGAATATTTCCACTAAATGTATATCCTGCAGCAGGCGTTTTTGTTAATGTTTGTGCCTTTGCGGTATATTTTAAACCTGTATTACAATGTGTATTTGCTGTAGGTATTGTCGCTGATTTAAGTACATTTGCTGTATATGTTACTTGAGCTGCATTGTTGAAATTTTTAGTGTCAATCGGTGTAAATTTCACTGTTATTAAACTACTTCCTTCTTTCACACCTTTTACTGTTACTTGTGTTACTGCTCCTGTACTTATTGCAGTTACTGAGGCTGTTGCTGGTGTAACCGTTGCAGCAGCAACAGTTGCACTTGTAACACTTAATGTACCTGCAGCATTAGTTGATGCTTTTACTGTCGCAGTAAATGTCATTGTACCACCTGCTACCACTATTCCCGTAGTTGGATTTAATGTTATCGTAGGTGTTACTTTATTTATTGTAAATGTTTTCGTATTACTCTTTAATGAATAATTTGAACAATTTTTTCGCCCGTTTGCTACACTTGTACAACTAGCCGTTGATGTATAACTTCCAGCGTCTTTAAATGTTGTTCTTGATAATGTTAATGTTTCTCCATTAACTCCCGTCACTGATGATGTTATTGTTGGAGCTTGCAGAGCTGCATTGTATGTAAATGTTGCTGCTGTCCCCCATGACACAGTTATTGCTTTTGTTGTTATTGTATGTTTTACACAAGTACTACTTGCTGTATTATAGCTTGCATCTGCGGCTGCTGTTGCTTTTACATAATATACCCCTGCATCAATAGGTTCTTTTCCTGTTGCAGATGCACCTACAGCAGTTGTTGTTTGAGTTTTACATGTATTATCTGTATAGTAAACATATGTTACTTCACCTTTTGTTCCATTTACTGTTGCAGTATTTGCTGCTATCGCTTTTCCTGTATATTCAGCGGTTGTTTCTGCCAATGTTACAGTTGACCCAGCTTTATTTATTACTAATTTTCCTGTTCCATAGGTTATTGTGTAATTTGCAGAAACATCCTTTGATGAAGCATCATTTATAGTTGCTGCACTTGGAGTTATTGTACCATTTGTTGTTACTGCAGTTGTGGAAGCTGCTAATGTCACACTAGCTACTGTATGTCCACTTACTAGGCCACTTGGAGTTACTTGATTTACTCCTGTTGCTATTGATTTTCCAAAGGTAATTGTTTGAGCTTTTGCAGTAATTGTTACTGCCTTTTTTGCTATATTACATGTATATTTTTTAGCAGTTGTTGTATTATCGCTAAATCTATATCCACTTTGTAATGTTGCTGTAACCTCTTGACTACCTGCTAAAGTTCTATTATTGTTTGAAAGTGTCACCCCAACATTTCCTGTTACCAAATTTTGACTAGCACCATTATATGTTAGTTTTGCGCAAGTACCTTGATTTGCAACTTTATATCCAGTTACTGTATATGTCCCTGTTGCATTGGTATAATTTGTTGTATCTGTTGGCGTAAATGTTACTGTGATTTTTGATGTTCCATTGCTAACACCTGTAACTGTTACTGTCTGTGCAGCATTCGCTGCTATTTCATTTGATGAAACTGCTGGTGATACTGTCGCCACGTCTATTGTACCTGAAACATTTCCAAATTTTCCTTTAACATTTGCTTTTTCTGTAAATGTTATTGTTGCTCTCGCATTTACTGAACCAGATGTTGGACTAAGTGTTAATATTGGTGTTGCTTTTGCTATTGAGCACTTAAATGTTTTGTCTGTTATTGAGTTATCACTCCATCTGTATCCATTACTTAATTTTGCCGTTACTGTGTATGTATTTGCGTTTATTCCTGTATTTCCTGTTAATGTATATCCTGCGTCTGTAGGTAAATCATTTGTTAGTGTTTGAGAACCACCTGTATATACTAAATTAGCTTTACATAAACTCGCCGTTGGCGCCGTTGCTGATTTAAGTACATTCGCTGTATATGTTGCTTTTGCACTATTAAAGTTCGCTGTATCTGTTGGTGTAAATGTTACTGTTATTAAACTACTTCCATCTTTTATAGTAGTTACTGTTATATTTCCACTTCCTACACCAGTCTCTGTTGCTGTTAAATCAATACTTGCTGGTGCTACTGTAGCAACAGTTGTTGTTGCACTAGTTGTAGTTAATTTTCCGGCCGCTTGAGCTGTACTTCCAGATTTTACCGTCGCAGTAAACGTCAATGCTTTTTTTACAACTACTGTTCCATTTACTGGGTTTAATGTAATTGTAGGAGTCGCTTTATTTATTGTAAATTCCTTTGTATCTGTTGTTAATGTATAATTATTACAAGTTTGTTGTCCTCCTGTTACTTTTGAACAACTTGCTTTTGATGTATATTTCGCAGCTGCTGTTCCTTTGGTATTTGTT
Source organism: uncultured Bacilli bacterium (assembly GCA_947629815.1). Classification (GTDB taxonomy): domain Bacteria; phylum Bacillota_I; class Bacilli_A; order RF39; family UBA660; genus UMGS872. The sequence goes on along the minus strand of CANRFG010000032.1, from coordinate 4,853 downwards.
AATGTTAATGTTTCATTGGATACTCCTGCCACTGTTGCTGTTACAGTTGGTCCTTGTGCCTTTGCATTATATGTAAATGTTGTTGCTCCACTCCAAGTCACTCCAATTGGTTTTTTATTTATTGTATATGCAGTGCATCCGCTTGTTACTGTATTATAGTTTGCATCAGTTGCTGCTGTTGCTATTACATAATATGTTGCAGCATTTATTGTTGATGCTACTTTTGTTGCACATTTGCTATCTGTATAATATGCATAAGTTATAGCTCCTTTTGTTCCTGTTACTGTTGCTTTTGGCGATTGATGTACTCCACTATATGTAAATGTCGTTGATTGGAAAGTTATATTTGAATTAGCTTTGCCTATTGAAAAATTCTTTGATGTATTTCCTGTATAAAATACTTTTGTCGTTGCATTTTGTACTGTTTTTGAAGTTATCGTTACATTACCTGTTCCTACATTTGTATTATTTGCATAACTCAATGTATAATCTTTATTATTCGCAAGAGTAGTTGTCCCATCTTTAACCGTTACAGCAGGTGTTAATGCAGAACCTGTATATGTTGCATTTGCAACAGTTATTGTTAACGATGAAATTGGCTTACTTATTATTGAATAATATGTTATATTTGAACTTATTGCTACTGTTGCTTCACTATTTAAAGTGGAATTTACTGCTGCACTGTTTGTGTTCCATCCGACTACTGTATAACCTGTTGTTGCTGTTAGTTTTGGTGCTTTTATATTACAACTTGTTGCATTATTAAACTTTGTACACGCTACAGAAGTTGCTGTTGCAGTTGCTGTTGCAGAATTTTGTATTGTAAATGTTGCAGTTAAAGCTGTGTTATTTTTTGTTATCGCATAATATGTTGCATTTGCATTGACATTTTTAGCAGTATTTTGAGCCCAAGTTGAAGTCGTTGCACTTGCAGTTGTATTATATCCGACTACTACCGGTGTATTTGTTGGCGCTGCTATTGTTGGAGATGTTATACTACATGTCGTAGCACTATTCCATATAGTACATGATTGAGTTAAAGTATTTGCTGTGTTTGCTGTTCCACCTTTTGGTGTTTGACTTATTGCACCATTTTTATTAAATGTTATTGTTATGACTTTTTTAGTAATTGCATAAAAAGTCGTATTATTTGAAATTGTTAAGTTTTGTCCTACTGCTGTACCTGTTGTTGCAGCAGCTGTAGTTCCCCAACCAACAATAGTAAATCCTGCTCTTGTTATTGCAGGTGCCTTTACAACACAACTTGTCTCAGCATTATATATATCACAAGTTAAAGTATCACTACCTACTGATGTAGCACCATTTTTATCAAATGTCGCTGTTAAAGTCTTTTTCCATACTGCATATAATTTTACAGATGCATTAGCAGTATAGCTTCCACTTGCGTCATATGTTTTTGTTTTTGAATTTGCAGCTGTAGCCCATCCTACAAAAGTATATCCATCTCTAGTTGGTTTTGTTGCACATAATGTTAGATTAGTCCCATGTATTTTTCTCTGAGTAGTACATGTTGTTGTTCCTCCATTTGCATCATATTCTACTGCATATCCAGCATTAAATGTGTTTGTTTTTGTTGTAAGAACATTTCCTGCTTTATCTGTTACTTTAAACCATAAGAAATTATCTCCACCTGATAAATCTTTACTTATTTTATCGTTATTTTTATAATCTGCCCAAGTAGTAGGTTGCGTATTTGCAGCTGTACTCCATCCATATTGTGATGTTCTAACCCCACTTAAAGCATCTCCTGCAGATAAAGTAGGTTGTACATTAATTGTTGTTTTTCCTACTGCTATACTATAATTTCCACCATTTGGATTTGATGAAGCCGTTGGATTTGTTCTATCTATTGTTAAAGTAGAATTACTCAAATTTGAAATATTTCCTGCTTTATCTACTACCCTTACATATATTTTATCATTTCTCTCATTTGTTCTAGTTATTCCAGACCATTCTGATTCTGAAAAATGCCAAGCTGAAGAACAACTTGCCCATATTTCTGTTTCTGTTCCTGTAGTTATTGTTGGATTTAAACACCAATCAACAAATTGAATTCCTGAATTAGCTTCTGTTATAGTCCAACTTAATGTATTTGTTGTTCCCCAACCATCCGTTCCATTCGCTGTTTTTGTTATATTTGATATAACAGGAGCCACTTTATCTACTTTTATATAAGTAGGTGAAGACCAATCTCCAGCATTTCCTAAGCTATCCACTGCTCTTATACAATAATATTCATCATGAACAGTTTTCGAATAAGTATAAGATGTACCTAAATTAGCTGTTTTAGTTCCTGTGCATCTACTTGAAAACTCATAATGATCTACTCCTGAACCATCATCTGTTGCTTTGAAATTACCCCACCATAGAGTTGTATTATACCAAGTATTAGCATTATTAGGTAATGTTATTTGTTCTCCACTTGATGAATTTTTTCTAAGTTCACTTGTAGGTACTGAAGGTCCTTTATTATCCAAATACATATCATTTGATGAAATTGTATTAGCGTTCAATGTATTTCCAGCTCTATCACCTATATTTGCTGAATTACATACATATATTTTACCATTTCCTGATTTTTCAGAAATAGTTACCTTCCCACTTACTGAAGTTGCTCCTGCTGTAGCAGTTATTGTCACATTATCAGTCATAGAAGCACATGCAACTGGACTTGTTCCCCAAGCATATTTAACAACATATGAACCTGCTACTAGTCCACTTCCACCAGTATCCTTTAATGTTATTGTAGCCTCTGATGATTGTTGATAAGTAGTTCCATTTGCACTTACACTGATTGAAGGTGCTGTATTATCAACAGTTACCCCTGGAGTCAAAGTAGTTTCGGCATTGCTATTACCTGCATTATCTGTTACTGCAGCACTATTAACAACTAAAGTTAATGCTCCATTGCCTGTTAATCCACTTAATGTTAATGTATAATTATATACCCCATTAGAATCAGAATTATGTACTAGTGTTTTAGTAGGATTTATAGTTGTAGTTCCAACTTTAACTACTATATCACTTGCAGTAAAATCAGCAACATTAATTCCACTTGTTACTTCTGTTATTTTTAAAGGTATAGTAACTGTCTTAGTATTGTTAGCATATGTTGCTTGTGTACTAGTTAAAGCAACTACAGGTTTTTCAGTATCTAAGTTAAGCGTTACATTACATGTAGCAGTATTTCCAGCACCTGTCTTAACAAATCCATAATAATTATTTGTGCCTTGTTTTTTATCAGTTATATTTATTGTTCCAACTTGACCTTCTCCAGCATTATGATTATAAACAGGATTGTTTGTCAAAGCTGTACCATAACTAAATCCACTAGGTCCAGCAGTAGATGTAGTAAAAGTTACAGTAGGCGCAACATTATACCATGTATTATTTGTCGTTCCACCTGTAAATGTTATTGTACATGTAGGTTCTGTTGGGTCTACATAATTAACTACTTGATTTACAGCATATTTTAAATTATTACCATCATATACTCTTGCTGCTATCTCACCATTAGTTACAAAATTAACAATTTCATTTAATGATTGAGCGATATACCATGTTCCATTTGTAAGTACTTGTCCATCCCTTATCGCAGTACCAGATATTATATTAAACTCATATCTTGTATAATTATCTGGGAATACTGTAGTTACATCTTTATCAATCTGCCATTCTCCTGGTCTCTCAACTATGAAAGTTGGCTCTCCTATTGGTTGTGTTGTACTATTTAAATTACCTATAGATGTCATACCTGAACCATTTGTACATCTAACACTAAAATCATATTTCGTATTTTCATTTAACTCAGTAAATGAATAAACATTATTCATTCCATTATCTATCCAATTACCATTTCCTATTTTAAATTCATATTTAGTTACACCTGACTGAGCATCAGTACAAGTTGCTACAAGATCGATTTTATTAGTAGTTAATGTATCAGGATTATATCCTAACTGTACATCAGCTGCAGTAGGGTCTACATAACCTACATTTAAAGTATTACCATTTTTATAATTTTCTCCATCTTGTACACGAGCAATTAAACTACCATTTGTTAAGAAAACAACCGTTTGTCTTAACTCATTAGTTGCAAACCAATTTGATTCACCTTCTATAATTTGATCGCCTATTCTTACTTTTCCAGAAATTATTTTGTATTCATAAGAATCATATCCCTTAGGATAAACAATGGTTACATTTTTAGTAGTTGTCCATTTTGTAGGATCTACAACTTCATAAGTTGGTCCCATCGCACTTACAACATTTTCATCTATCTCTTCAACATAGGTATAATCATATTGTTGATATTCATCATTATATTCAACTAATACATATCCATTCATTTCATCCCCAGTTCTTGGATCTACTATTTCTTGATTACTTAATTCACCTGTTGAAACAAGGTCGCTAACTGATATGTATTTTTTCTCACCTTCACGAGGGTACAATAAATCATTTTCAAGGCCATATTTTCTTGCAGCATTTTCAATTGTTGAAACTTGTGTTTTATATGCTACTTCCTTTGAATTAAATATTGTATCAGCTACTTTTGGTACCACTAAAAAAGATATCAAAGTCAAAACAACTATGACCCCTAAAACCTCAACCAAAGTAAATCCTTTTTTATTCATAACAAAATCCTCCTACCATATGATTCCTATTTTTACATTATCTTTACAATAATAATAACATATTTTTAATATTTCGTAAATAATTTATTAAAAAAATGTGGTAAAATAATATTTTATACACCCTAGTTTGACAGTTTTAAATATGAAATCTTTTCTAGATATTGAAAAATCTAGTTTTTTTATCATTTTACTATT
>CANRFG010000031.1 GCA_947629815.1 uncultured Bacilli bacterium | reverse complement strand
CTGTATCAGACCACACGCAAACCCTTATAAATAAAGGAAAAAATAGAAAAGTGTCTTCACTGCACTCAAAGAGTAGCTCTTATAAGGACACTTGCTACAAATCCAGATATACTTTTATTAGATGAACCTTTTTCAGCTCTAGACTATCAATCTAGATTAGCTGTATCAGATGATGTATATAGAATAATTAAAAAGGAAAAAAAATCGGCTATAATAGTAACACATGATATTGCTGAGGCGATTAGTATGGCAGATAGAGTAATTGTTTTAACTAAAAGGCCAAGCAAAATAAAATGCGTTATAGATATTAAATTAGATAATAAAAGTACACCTATAAATAATAGAAAAGATAAACTTTTTACAGAGTATTATGATAGAATATGGAAAGAAATTGATTATCATGTTTAGTTTAGAACATAAAAATTATTTGAAAAAAATTAAAAGAAAAAATTTATATGTTAGGATAACTCAAATAGGAATAATTTTATTATTTATAATTATATGGCAATTATTATCTGATTTTGGAATTATTAATTCATTTATATTTTCATCACCTAAAAAGGTTGTTGAATGTTTAGTAGAACTTCATTTAAAAGGTGATTTATATAATCATATTTTAATAACTGTATGGGAAACAACAATAAGTTTTATTTTAGGAACTTTAATAGGTTTATTTATTGCAACATTAATGTGGTGGAGTAGTTTTTTTGCAAAAGTTATAGATCCATATCTTACAGTTTTAAATAGTTTACCAAAAGTAGCTTTAGGTCCAATAATAATAATATGGGCTGGAGCTGGTATGAATTCTATTATTTTAATGGCACTTTTAATATCTGTAATAGTTACTATAATAAGTGTATATCAAGGTTTTATAAACACTGACCCTATAAAAATCAAATTGATGAAATCATTTAAAGCAACTAAGTCTCAAATATATTTTAAATTATTATTACCTAATAGTTTGCCTACAATAATTAGTGCATTAAAAATAAATGTTAGTATGTCTTTAATTGGAGTAATAATGGGTGAGTTTTTGGTTTCAAAAGAAGGAATAGGGTATTTGATTATGTATGGCTCACAAGTATTTAATTTGGATTTAGTTATAACAGGAATAATAATTTTGTGTGTTGTTGCAGTGCTTATGTATTATATAATTCTTTATATCGAGAAAAAACTAGTTAAATCAAATAACTAGTTTTTGTTTTCCTTTAAATATCTTTCATATAATTCATCCATTGATGATATATATTCTTTATCTTGTTTAATTCTAAATTTTTCATATTCCTTATTTGCTTTTTCTAAAGCTTGTTTATGAGAAATGTTACCAGAATTTGATAAAATTTCTTTTTTCCTAAATTTCAGTAAGTCATCGGTTGCATCAATCCATTTTTGCATTGTCATTAAATTATGTTCGTTAGCCATATCTTCAGCATAGTCTAAAAATAAATTTGTTAAACTTTCTAACTTTTTTATTTCTTCATTATTCAAGTAATTTTTAGCAATACTAATATCATATTTCATGATTTTACCATTTGGAGAATGTTTCCAATTAGTAAGTCCAAGATGCTCTTTATTAGAATTTACTCTTTCATATATAAGTTCTGCTGCAGTATGACCAGATATAGCATAATGAAGTTTATTTTGAACGATTTTAAAAAATGCATATGCTTCTTCAGAGTCTTTATTGTAATCAATACTTGTACTTTCAAATAAATCGGTAATTTTTTGATAAAGTCTTCGTTCACTTAAACGAATTTCTTTAATAGTCTCAAGTAATTCATCATAATAGTCTTTTCCAAATTTAGGACCATTTTTCATTCTTTCTACATCTATTTTAAAGCCTTTGATAATATAATCTTTTAAAACATTAGTTGCCCATATTCTAAATTGTGTTGCTTTCTTAGAGTTTACTCGATAGCCTACAGCAATAATAGCATCTAAATTATAAAATTCTATATTTCTTTTAATATTGCGATTACCTTCTTTTTGAACTATTTCCATTTTGGAAATAGTTGAATTTTTTTGTAATTCTTTCTCTTCATATATATTATTTAAATGTTTAGAAATTGCAGGAATATTTACATCAAATAATTCAGCCATACTTTTTTGGGTAAGCCATATTGTTTCATCTCTTAAAACAACATCTATATTAACTTTTCCATCTTCAGTTTCATATAAAATAATATTACTTTCTTGCATTTTACCCTCCTTGATAACAACATTATATAGCATGAACATTTGTTTGACAATATATATTTTTAAATTATTCTAATTTATGATTTATACAGAGCATTATGCTATAAAAAACAAATCACTAATTTTTCATTTTTTTTAAATATTTATAGAATATTATTTTGTGTTTTGTTTAATTTATTATAGTAATTAGTATTTTATCAAATCTATTTTTTATTTTCTATTTTATGCTTTTCTCTTATATATTGATATTTAAGATTATTTTGACTGCTGATTACTGATTTACCAAGTTTTTGCTCTAAATTATCTCTTGCCACTTTAGAAACATTACCACCCATTTTAGCAATTTTTTTATTTTGCTCTAATCCATAAGGTTTATGCTCTTTAGCAAGTTCTCTTGCTGCTGTTTCTCCTAAATCCGTTAAAAGAACTTCTATATCTGTCATATTATCTCTTAAAGATTCCTTGCGAAGCCCTTTAAATTCTTTATATTCACTTGCTTTCATACCAGACCATTCTTTGTAAATTTCATTAGTAAGTATTCCATATTCATAATCTTTTGAAATACCTCCATCTTTCCATATATCAGTTAACTTATTTCTATTTAGTATTCCTTTTAATCTGACTTCTATCCATTTATCAGAGTATCCTTTTTTTCGATAATAGTTAATTGCTCTTTTAATAGCAATCTCAGGGTCAAACACTTCATCAATTCTTTCGCTTCCTAAGTTCGCTAACCAAAGTTTAAATGGCTCTGCTTTAGATGATGGAACTGATTCAATTAATCTTAGTATTCCTTTTGTATCTAGAACATCTGTTAAATAGCTTTTTCCATCTTTTTGAGATTTTAATTTCAGTTGTACACATTTTGTGGACAACTCACTTTTTTCTTCTTCATTCATTCTTTTCTTTAACATATTCCAATAATTTCTTGGATTGCTACTATTAGTTAAAACAGATATTACATCCACCACACTAAAATAATAATCTTCTTTTTCACTATCCCAAATACTTCTTATTTCACTGCCTTCGAATAGATTTGAGATTGTTTCTAATTTGTTTTCTTTCATATAAAACCTCCTTGATAACAAAATTATATAACACGAACATTTGTTTGTCAATATGCGTTTCTAAATTATTTTAATTTATGATTTATACAAAGTATTATGTAGTAAAAAAATAAGGCAATATTAAATGATATTATAAAAAAGGAGCCTAATAATAGATGTAAAGAATCATCAGAGGAAATAGAAAATACATTAAAAAGTTAATACAAAAATAATATTAAAAACTAAACTTAATATTATTCTTAAGTCATATTTATTTTTTACATTTAATAAAAATTTATCATTTACAAATCTTGGAATACTATGTATATTTTAGGTTTATTAATAAATATATTATATTTTGAAATTTTGAACTTGAAAGTATTTTAAATTTATGATAAAATAGTTGTAATTTTTAAGGGAGGAATTATTAATGAAAGATTACTCAAATAATCTCTATGACTATGAAAGATATATATTATCTTATAAAATTAAAAATGGAAAAATAATTGCCAAATTGGCAAATGGAGGGTCTTATACTATTCCTTATACTGAAGAAAACGAAAAATCAGTAATATCAAGAATGGAAACTCAAGCACGAGAAGCATATGTAGAACCACTTAGTGGTTTTGCAAAAATAATGTCTATATTACAACCTTTAGTTGTACTTCCTTTAGCAATTTTAAATTTTATTGATTATGGAGGATTGCTTTTTGGTGTAGTACTTGGCATGGTCACTTTTTCATCTATATTTTTTCCTGCACTTTGCATAATTAATGTAATTAAGAGAAGAGATATTGAAAAGTTGAATTATTTCCTACGTTACCAAGAAGAATTAAATGATAATGTTCTAAATAATGAGAATATGTTAATAAATGTTAGTGAAAAGGCAGTTAATCAAATTAAGAAACAACAAGTTTCAGGGGAAAAAATATTTAATATTAATAATATTGATAGTTATTCACTAAGTGATTTAAGAACTTTGAAAGAAAATCTTGATAGAATTAATTCATTTTGTTTCGACGAAGATGAAAGTACTTTAGAAGAACAAGGACCTATTTTGAAAAAGAAAAAAAAATTAGGTTCTAAAAAGTAAAATAAGAAATCAGAAATCCAAAATAAAATTTATAGTTAATGGATTTCTGATTTTTAAATTGTATTTTGTAAATAATATACCATAAGCATGTAGACTAACTTAAGCTATTAAAATTCACTTTAATAGTTTATTTTATTTGCAGTAATTTATTAATTCATTATGTGTTTTTTTACTATTTTTTTCTAATACCCAATATTCGTTATCTTCATCAAAATAACATCTATACACATCATAAAAAGGTGTATCATAATAAATAACATTACCAATAGAAGTAGTTGTAATTCTAAACATTGGTGCTTCTTTATTAAACTTTACATTTATGTAATCAGTGAATAATAATAATCCCATAGAAATACTGAAAATTAATATAATAAGTAATAATCGTTTATACCATTTTATATTTTTTAATATTCTTGAAATCCCTATCATAAATATCATTATTCCAAATACAGAATAAATAGAACCCCAACTACTTTCACTTGGAAAAATCATGATTGAAGATAAAGAAATAAATAACCCAAATATAATTATTATTAAAGAAATAGTTTCACTATATTTGTTTATCTTTTTAGTAGAATAATTAATAGTATTAACAATATTTTCTTCAAATTTATTTTGATATTCTTCTTTATTTAATTTCTCGCCACTTAATAATTCGTTAATAGTGATATCAAGTATTTCACATAATGGTTTAAATAATGATAAATCAGGCATATTTTTACCATTTTCCCAATTACTAATTGAGCGGTCTGTTACATTTAATTTTTCTGCCAATTGTGATTGAGTTAAATTTTTTTCTTTTCTTGCATTTGCAATAAATTTTCCTATTTTATTTTGGTCCATAATTTTGCTCCTTTCACATTAATTTTATAATGTAAAAGCATATTTTAACATGAAATATAACTTGAGTTATAAAGTTTTATTTATTTTTTATTTGAATCAAATCAGACTTTATTTAATACATGCATATTTTTAATATTAATTTATTTTATCTATATATTCACTTAATTCTTTTGGCATATACCTTTGACCTCTAATTGCATTTACTCCAAATTTTTTAAGTTCATTAAAAGGTATTTGTCCTCTTTCGAATCTTTTTATTAAATCCATGTACATAATTTTTTTAATTTTTAAATTTTTATCTTTATATTCATATGGAATATCAACTTCTTTTACTTTGAATTTGTACATAATAGATGAGTATGGATATCCAACATATAAATATACTATATCATTTATTTTAATACTTGTATTTTGTTTCCACATTATTGTATTGTTTTTCTTTAAAGCTTTTTCTATATCAAAGTATTTTGGATTAGCAGGTACTATCCATTCATTTGTATTTGCTGAGTATGAATAACTTTTATTAATCAAATTCATTATTTTATTATCAGGTAATGTATCATCTAAAATAATTGTAATCCAATTTTTTTTATTCATATGATAAGCAGGGTAAAATCCTTTTTGTTTTAATAATTCTTGTACTTCAATTGGATTAAGTTTTATGTCAATTATTTCAATTTCTCCAATACCTTTTTTTTCTAATTTGTTTTTATCAATGTTCATTATTATTCCATACCATTTTTTACTATATTTATTTTTGAATGTAGCAAAGCCAGGAAACTTTTCCCATTCAAATTGTGGTTCGTCATCATATTTTTGTTTAATTAAATTTGAAATTCTGTTTGTTTGTTCATATTTGAAAGGATTTATATAAAAACAATTGTTTCTTATATCTTCTAGTACATTTTTAAATTCATATCTTACTTGTTCTACAAAAGAACCTGTATTATTTTTAATTCTAAAATTTGTATATTCTTCTTTTGAATATAGGTCATATATTTTTCCTTTAATAATACCTTCATTATTTATTTCAATATAAATTTTAAAAGTACCATTCATAATATTTTTATAATATTTATATAAGTTATTTTCCTTTATAAAACCATATTTATTTAATTTATTGAAATCAATTTTATAATTTTTAAATAATTCTTCTTCGATATTCATATTTAACTCCATATCTAATTTAGTGTATACTTGTTTTCTTCTTTTATTATACTACAATTTTAATAAGAACATATAATAAACAAAATTAATCATTTGATTTTTATTTTTTATAATTTGTGCTAAAATGATATAGGTGGTAGCATGAAGTTAGATGGATACAATGATAAACAAATAGAAGCAATAAAGCAAACTGAAGGGCCATTACTTGTTTTAGCTGGTGCAGGAAGTGGTAAAACAAAGGTTTTAACAACGCGAGTTGCTTATTTAATAGAGGAAAAAGGAGTATATCCTCAAAATATACTTGCAATAACATTTACAAATAAAGCTGCAAGAGAAATGAAAGATAGGATATTTAGTATGTTAGGAATTAAATCTAAAAGTATTCAAATATCTACTTTTCACTCATTTGGATTACTTCTTATAAAACAAAATTATGATAAATTAGGTTATAAATCTAATTTTACAATATTAGATAGTGATGATACACTAACTGTTATAAAAAAAATAATAAAAGATATGAACTTAGATAATAAAATATATAATCCTAAAGCAATTAGAAATATTATAAGTAGTTCTAAAAATGAGTTAATTGATTCAAGTAAGTATGAAAGATTTGTAAATACTGACTATGATAAAAAAGTTTATGAAATATTTAAAAAATATGAACTTAAATTAAAGATAAGTAATTCATTGGATTTTGATGATTTATTAATTCAACCAATAAACTTATTTAGAAATTATCCAGATGTTTTAGAAAAGTATCAAGAAAAATATAAATATATTTTGATAGATGAGTACCAAGATACAAATGAAGCACAATATATTCTTGTTAAAATGTTATCTCAAAAGTATAAAAATATATGTGTAGTTGGAGATGAGTCACAATCTATATATTCATTTAGAGGGTCAAATTATAGAAATATTTTGAATTTTGAAAATGATTTTGAGGACGCAAAAACAATATTACTTGAACAAAATTATAGGTCTACAAAAACAATTTTAAAGAGTGCGAATAATCTAATAAAAAATAATAAACAGAAAAAAGATAAAAATTTATGGACAGAAAATGAAGAAGGAAATAAAGTAAGTTATTATAGGTCTAATGATGAAAAAGATGAAGCCTTTTATGTAGTAAATGAAGTAAAAAAATTAATAGATGAAGGTGTATCAAAAGAACAAATTGCAGTATTGTACAGAACAAATGCTCAATCAAGAACAATAGAGGAGGCTTTTTTAAGAGAAAATATCCCATATAAAGTTGTTGGTAGTTTTTATTTCTATAATAGAAAAGAAATAAAGGATTTGATTTCTTATTTAAGGTTAATTTATAATCCAGATGATGATGTTAGTTTAACAAGAGTTATAAATGTACCTAAAAGAAAAATAGGAGATAAAACTATACAAAATATTACAACTAAAGCAATTTTAGAATCAAAAAGTATGTTTGAAGTCATTACATTTGGTAAAGAATTAGAGTTTAAAAATATCATATTAGATTTGATAAAAGAAAAAGATAATTGTTCTTTAACTGAATTAGTTGATTTAATTTTAGATAAAACAGGTATTAGACAAGAATTGGAATCAGAAAATTCTATAGACTCTGAAATAAGACTTGAAAATTTAGAGGAATTTAAGTCAATAACTAGAAATTTTGAAGAACAAATGGGTATAGTTTCACTAGAGGAATTTTTGGATGAAATAAGTTTAGTTTCAGATATAAGTGAACATAATGATTCAACTGATGTTGTAACTCTTATGACTGTTCATTCTTCTAAAGGTCTTGAATTTGATAATGTGTTTATAATAGGTTTAGATGAAGGTGTTTTCCCACATAGAAATTCATTTGATACAAATGAAGCATTAGAAGAAGAAAGAAGATTATGTTATGTCGCACTTACAAGGGCTTGTAAAAATTTATATTTAGTTAATTCTAAGAGAAGAATGCTATATGGAATGGACTCAATGAATCCACCTAGTAGATTTATAAATGAAATAGGTGATGAAAATCTAGATATTAAAAATTCAGAAAAAGTGGTACAAGAAAAATTTGATAAGTCTAAAGTTATCGATGAGAATGTAGAATATAAACTTGGTGAGCATATTATTTATGATGCATTTGGAGAGGGTGTAATAGTAGGTATAAGCGATAAAGTACTTACAGTTGCTTTTGAACATAAGATAGGAATAAAAACTTTAATAAAAGGACATAAAAGTATAAAGAAAATATAAATTATTAAGAAATTTATGATATAATTTTATTATATGAGGAGGAATATTTATGGTATTAGATTTTATGGACACATTAAATGAGTGGGGTTCAAAATTGCAAGCTTGGCTTGTAGAAGCTGTTAAAAATCCATTTTTTTTACTTTTATTTATTGTAGTGGGAATTTTAGTATTTAAACTTACATATGATGCCTTAAATAAACACAGATAAAATATGAAAAAGGTTAGAAAAGCAGTTATTCCTGTTGCAGGAATGGGAACTAGATTTTTACCTGCTACAAAGTCTATTCCAAAGGAAATGTTACCTATAGTGGATATACCATCTTTACATTATATAGTTAAAGAAGCAGTCGAAAGTGGTATAGAACAAATACTTTTTATTACATCACCATATAAGAAGAGTATTGAAGATTATTTTGATAGAAGTTTTGAATTAGAATCAAGGTTAGAAAAAAGTGGAAAAACAAAGCAATTAAATATGATTAAAGATATATCTAATTTGTGCGAATTCTATTATGTTAGACAAGGAGAACCTTTGGGTAGTGGACACGCTGTAAAACTTGCAAAGGAGTTTGTTGGTAATGAGCCTTTTGCTGTTATGTATGGCGATGATTTAATGAAATATGAGAAACCAATATTGAAGCAACTTATTGATGTTTATGAGAAGTATGATTGTAATGTTATAGGTGTTCAAAAAGTTAGACATGAAGATGTTTATAAATATGGAATAGTAGAGTATGAAGATATTAATACAAAAAAAATAAAAGGTTTAGTTGAAAAGCCAAGTGTTGAAGATGCTCCAAGTGATAATGCAGGAGTTGGAAGATATATTGTAAAACCTGAAATATTTGATGAGTTGGATAAATTGCAAACAGGTGTTAATGGTGAATATCAATTTACTGATGCAATGATATCTCTTATGAAAAAACAAGATTTTTATGCTTGTGAATTTATGGGTACTTACTATGATATAGGTAATCAATTTGGATATTTAAAAGCAAATATAGATTTTGCTTTATGTAGAGAAGATTTGAAAAAGGATATGAAAGATTACTTGAAAAAAATCGATATATAAAAAATTACTTCACTTTATTAAGTGAAGTTTTATTTTGTATAAAAATGTAAAACTTGAAAACTTTTTTAAAAATTATGCCCCAATCCACTTGACAAATGTCATGGGGGGGGGGGCATAATATAAGTAAACAATAGAAAAGAGGAAGTAAATTGAGAAAAGGTTTTACATTAGTAGAGTTATTAGCAGTAATAGTAATACTTGCAATAATAGCGTTAATAACAACACCAATAATAATGAATATAGTAGAGTCATCTAAGAAAGCAACATCAGTAGAAAGTGCGAATGGATATGTAAGAGCAGTAACAAACTATTTAATAATGAATGTAGTAGATGATGGAGTATATAGTGTATTTGATAGTAACATAAAAGCAGAATATACAGGAACAAAAGTAAGTAATGGAAGTATAACAATAGAAAAAGGAGATATAAAGAAAGCCAATTTATGTATAAATGATTATTCAATAGATTATGTAGATGGAGTATCAAGTATATCAAATAATGATTATTGTAAAGATACAAATAATAAGACATTAGTATTAAATAAAGATGGTAAAGAGTTAAAAAGTATATATGTTGGAGAAAGTACAAGTACAGAAATAGAAAAAGAAGATGTAACAAATATAGTATGTAATAATGGGGTAACAATAAAAGAAGAAAATGGAAAAATAAAAGTAGAAAA
>CANRFG010000030.1 GCA_947629815.1 uncultured Bacilli bacterium | reverse complement strand
AAAATTTGACAAAAAAATAACCATTTTATAATGGCTTGTAAGATTTTTGATATTTAAAAGTGTTTAAGTTCCGTTATACATAGATTTGAATGGCAAAAAAGTTGAAACAATTGATAAATTTTATCAAGGTAGAAATAACTTTTCTTTAAAAGAAGAAAATAACATAGTTACTTTATCAATTTTCAAGGATGTATATGGAGTAAAAGATGCAACAGATTTTGTCGATATAAATATAGGTGATGAAACAACTTGTGATAATTATCAAGCAATAATTACATTTTATAATGACCTATTAAAATCTAATATAAAAGAATCTACTGAAGAAGATATAAAAAAATTAGTATTGTCACATTTAGAATAGCTGTTTCATAATTTAAAATCATAAGTGAGTGTAAATAATTTGAAAAAATATTTACAAATTTAAATAAAAGTTTTATAATTAGAGTATAAATAATTTATAAAATTTACCTTATTGAGAGTGATGGAGGGAATAGGCCCTATGAAATCCAGCAACCTATTAAATTAGGTGCTAAATCCTACGGTTAATATCGAAAAATAAGGATAATCAAGCGTTTAAAGGATTATCTTTGAACGCTTTTTTTAAGGTAAATTTAGGAGGAGGATTTATGGAAAAATTATTTACAACAGAATCAGTAACATTTGGACATCCTGATAAATTAAGTGATTTAATAGCTGATTCAATTCTTGATGCTTATTTACAACAAGATAAAAATGCTAGAGTGGCTTGCGAAGTTGCCTTAAGTAAAAACAAAGTATTTATAATGGGTGAAATTACAAGTATAGCCCACATAGACATTGAAAAAATAGTAAGAAAAGTAATAACTGATATTGGTTATGATAGAGATGAACTTTTATTCAATGGAAATACTTGCGAAATTGTTACAGACATAAGTAAACAATCTCCAGATATTGCTCAAGGAGTTAACAAAGATGATATAGGAGCAGGTGACCAAGGAATAATGTATGGTTATGCTACAAATGAAACAGAAAACTATATGCCTTTAGTACATAATTTAGCTCATCAATTAACTAAAAGATTAGAGTTTGTAAGAGAACAAAACATAATAAAAGGTTTAAGACCAGATGGGAAAGCACAGGTTACACTTTCAAAAAATGATGGTGAAATTCATGTTAAGACAGTCGTTCTTTCTAGTCAACATGAAGAAAATAAAGATTTACAAACTTTAAAAGAAGAAATTATAACTCATGTTATAAAAGAAGTTATCCCTGAGGAATACTTTACTGAAGACACACAAATTCTTATTAATCCAACAGGAAGATTTGTTATAGGCGGCCCTGCAGGAGATACAGGTGTAACAGGAAGAAAAATTATGGTAGATACTTATGGTGGACTTGCATGTCATGGTGGTGGAGCATTTAGTGGTAAAGATTATACTAAAGTAGATAGAAGTGCGGCTTATTATGCTAGGTATGTTGCTAAAAATATAGTTGCAAGCAATCTTGCGGATGAATGTGAAGTAAGAGTTGCATACGCTATTGGAGTATCTAAACCTGTTATGATAGATATTAATACATTCAATACAAATAAAATACCAGAAGAAAAAATTAAAGAAATAATATTAGAAGTTTTTGATTTTACTCCAAAAAATATTATAGAAAGTTTAAATTTAAAAGATGTAAAATATGCTGAAGTAACACATAATTATCATTTTGGAAATGATGAATTTAGTTGGGAAAAGACGAATGCTAAACAATTAATTAAAAACTTAATAAAATAAAAAATATTAGCTTTTCACTAATATTTTTTTCTTAACATTATTTGTATATTCACTAATTGGCTCGTTTAAAATAGGAGTTAATTCTTCATCTAATTGATTTAAAAAGATATTATTTCCAGAACACTTACGAACCCAATTAGATAATTTTTTTAAATCTTCTTTACTCAAACTTTTATCATACATTAATGAATATAAAAATTTAGATATTGTGTAATTATATATTTTTTTATTCATGAAATTAATACTTTTATATTCAGGATAAATAATGTACTTATCTAAATCACATAAATGTATGAAATTCTCATCAAATAAATAACTTCCTGAATTTATATCCTTTGCTAAAACATGCATCTTATTTAGTATTTCAAAATCTTCATATAGTTCGTGAATAGAATTTAGAAATATATTAATTGGTGTATTAGAAATAGGATAATCGTTTAAATCAATTTTTTTTATTAAATCCATTGAGTAGGCACAATACATACCATCATTATCGAGCAAAATATCATGAGGGGCTACAATCCTTTTAAAATACTTTGACCATTCAATAAAATATTGAACTTTATCGAATGTCATTAAACATTGTTGCTTTCTAGTATCTAAATCGTATTTTAATTCTTTTATAGCTTGATTTTCATATTCATAAATAATTCCATCATGACCAGCTCCAATTTTCTTAAGCTCGTATAAATTATCAATACTTTTTAAGTTATTTGCAAATCTTAATTGCTTTACTTTCTTTTCCATAACCCCTCCAAATAAATTGCTAATATTTTACCACATAAAACAAAAAAATCAAAATCGTAATTAAATTTGTAATACCTATATTATTTAATAAATACTTATATTTCTTAAAATTACAAAATATGATAAAATATTATGTAGAATGTAAGAAAGAAGGAATATTATGCATGATTTAGAAAATAAAGTTGTAATAATAACAGGAGGTACAAGAGGAATTGGACTAGAAACAGTACGCGCATTTTGTGAAAAAGGGTCTAAAGTAATTCTTTTTGGGTCAAAAAAAGAAACTGTTGATAAAGCAATTGAAACTTTAAAATTAGAAGGAAAAATAGTAGATGGATATTATCCAAATCTTAATAGTTATGAAGAAATTGATAATGTTATAAAAGAAATAAATGATAAATATGGACGAATAGATGTCTTGATAAACAATGCAGGTATTTCAGCCAATTCAAAAATCGAAGACACAACGAGTGATGACTTTATTAAAATAATGAACTTAAATGTAAATGCGATGTTTAATATGTCTAAAGCAGTAGTACCATATATGAAAAAAAACAAAAGTGGAGTTATTTTAAATACGAGTTCTATGGTTAGCATATATGGACAACCTTCAGGCGTTGGATATCCCGCTAGTAAATTTGCTGTAAATGGTCTTACAAAATCATTAGCTCGTGAACTAGCACCTTTCAATATAAGAGTAAATGCTGTTGCTCCAGGAATTACTAAAACTGATATGGTTTCATCATTACCAAAAGAAATAATAGAACCTTTAATAAAAACAATACCTTTAGGAAGAATTGGAGAACCAAGGGATATAGCAAACGCATTTCTTTTCTTAGCAAGTGATATGGCAAGTTATATTACAGGTGTCATATTACAAGTTGATGGCGCTGCTACAAATTAATTATAAAAATAACAAATTAAAACATAAATTTTTGTAAAAATAAAAATAATGTAGTATAATTAAATTATAAATTAATTTTAGGAAGGAAGATATAATGAACGAAAAGAAAAAAGGAATAATTTTATTAATAATTGCATCAATATTTGTTTTAGGAATTGTTGTATGCATAATAGTTAATTATATAGCATCAAAAAAATTATATGAACAATTTGAAGAATACTATGCTTCGTCAGAACCAAAGATAGTAGTACTTGGAAAAGAAGGTTGTAGTTACTGTGAAGCATTTATACCAGAATTACAATTCATGTCAGAACAATATGGTTTTAGCTATGAATATATTGGAGTTGATAAATTATTTTCAACACACTATAACAAATTGTTAGATACATTGGAAATTGATAAAGCAAATTTTGGAACACCACATACAGTAATAGTACAAAATAATAAAAAAATTGCTGAATTATCAGGAGCAGAGGAAGAAGATAAAATTTTATCATTCTTAAAAGATAATTCTTTCGCACCAGAAGATGCTAAATTATTAATTGATTATATTGATTATGATGGTTATGTACAAGCATTAAATAGTAAAGATACACAAGTTATAGCTATAGGTAGAACAACTTGTATATATTGTAAATTATCAAAACCTGTAGTAAACAATGTAATTAAAAAATATGGTGTAAATATAAAATATGTAAACTATGATTTATTAACAGAAGATGAATTAAATTCACTATATGATTCACTAGATTTCTTTACTACACAAGAATGGGGGACACCAACTTTCCTAATTGTAAAAGAAGGAAAATTGTTAACAGCTCTCCAAGGATATCAACAAGAAGATGCTCTTGTTTCAGCGCTTAAAAATTATGGTTTAATAGAGGGCTAAAATGGAAGGTATAGTATATCAAAAAGTAAAAGAATTTAAACAAAAATATCCTATGACAATATCATGGAGATTAAAAAAACATGCTAAAGTTGTCGAAAAACATTTAGGCTCAGATGAAAAAGTTTTATATGCTTTTGCTGCACAAAAGAATGATAATCCATTAGATATAATTACAACAAATGTAATTGTAATAACAGATAAAAGAATATTGTTAGGACAAAAAAGATTATTATTTGGTTACTTTTTCTCATCTATAACACCTGATATGTTTAATGATATAAAAGTAAAGATGGGTATAATATGGGGTAAAATATTTATAGATACTGTAAAAGAATTTATAAAATTATCTAATATTCAAAAAGAAGCACTTAGTGAAATAGAAAATGCTGTTTCACAATATGTTATTAAAGAAAAAAAAGAATATGCAAAAAATGAGAACGTATAATAATTTATACGTTTTAATTGTAAGAAGGTAAAATATGAAAATAAAGTTAAAAAAATTAATTGTTTTATCAATATTAATAATTATATTTTTAAGAGTTTTATACTTATTTTTAAGAACAGAATTTACAAATGAATATAATATTAAATATAATGATAATACTATAAATGTTAAAGAACACTATGAGCAATTAAAAGATAAATCATTATACATATTTAACATTGAAGTAGAAAATAATAAATATGAATTTCAATTGTTCAAAAATTTAAATAAACAAGAAAAAATTATAGAAAAAGTATATTATTATAAAGATGAAAAGTACAAATGTATTTTTCCAATATTTAAAGATAAAAAGCAATATGTAGATGTTATATGCAATACTGATGACAAGAATTTATATTATCATAATATTGAAAATAAAAATGAGCAATTAATAAATTTTGTTAATTCAATAGAAGGCTATAATGCAGGTTATAATAAACAACCAGAAATGGTGCAGTATGATAATATTTCATTTAATAATAATTATAACGAATTTGGAATTGTAACAAACTATAAAGGTTATTATGATTTAAAAAATAAAAATAGTGTACAATTGTTTCAAAATGACATATATAATCAAACATTATCTATTTTTATTAATAAATATTATATAGTTGCTGATTATAATCAAACTTATGATTTCGATAAAATTTATGTAATAGATATCACAAATGGTAAAAAGAAAGAAATAATATGTTATCCAAAAATATCATTTGATTCATATATACAAGGAGTATTTAATAATGAATTATATTTATATGATAAAATAAATAGAAAACAATATAAAATAAATCCAGAAAAATTAAGTATAGAAACTATTGGAAACATCGATAAAGGAATACAAATATATAAAAATAATAGTTGGAATAAAGAAACAAGTTCTAATTGCGCTAATAATGTAATTTTGTTTGATAATGAATATAAATCTGATATTATAGATAATGAATATGATAAAATAGATAAAGTAGGAAATAAAGTTGGATATTATTATTTCTATAAAAAAATAAATGATAGTTATGAAGTATATAGGTCGACATTACAAAATACAGATTATAAAATATATTTATTTAATACAAAAACAATAGATAGAATAAAATATTATAATGATGAGATATATTATATAGATGATGATGTACTAAAAAAATATAATGACAAAGATGGAATTGTGTATATTTTAAATTTTAAAGAATTTAAATTTAATGATTCTATAAATTTTGGTATATATAAAAAGTAAAAACCTAACGATTTTTACTTTTTTTTATTAAATTATAAGCTAAATCAGGAAAAGCAGTTAGTATTCTTCTAATAAAAATACTTTTCGAATTTAATTCATCTTCAACTTTTTTAGAAACTACACGAGTACAATCTTTATTAAATTTAGAAGTAGAAATTTTTATTTTTTTAATTATGTTAAAAGAAAATACAACATCAAATATAAACAATAACAATATTATTATGCTGATAATGTTAAATATAATAGGATTTATTTTTAAAAATAACCAAGTAATAAAAGGATTTATAAATCTAATTAATAAAACACCTAAAACACCAAAACCTATTGAATTTATTAAACATATTCTACCATTTACATTAAATGACATATCATGATAGTCCCACCATCTAGCTTTAAAAATTTTTTCAAGTAAGTAACTAGTAAGATATTCGACTATAGTACATATTATAGCAGACATAAAAAATAATACTAAAATATCTTTTTTATAACGAGATAATAAAAATATCATTATAATAGATGCAATACCATATACAGGACAATAAGGACCTATTAAAAAACCTCTATTGACAAATTCATGGTCTAGTACAAGATTTTCTATAACCATTTCAACTAGCCAACCTATAAATGAATATATGAAAAAAAGTGAAAAATAAAATAAAACTGCTTCCATAAATCCTCCAACGATAGAAATTATACCATAAAAAAAAGCTATTTACAAATTAAAACTTGATAATTGAATAAGTAAAAAAAATATGCTATATTATCATTGGTGAAAAGTATGGAAAAAATTGGTATTGTACTATCTGGTGGTGGAGCAAAAGGAGCATATCAAATAGGGGTATGGAAAGCATTAAACAGACTTAACATTAAATATGACATAGTAACAGGGACTAGTGTAGGTGCATTAAATGGTTTGTTGTTTGTACAAAAAGATTATAAAAAAGCATATAAAATATGGAAAAATATAGGTTACAATTTTTTATTTGATGATGCTGAAAAATTAAATATTAAAACAGAAACAGTTTATAAAACATACATAAGTGAATTTTTTAAACATGGAGGAATGGAAGTTAAGCAACTTGAAAAGCAAATAGAAATAGCTTATGATGAAAAAAAATTTTATTCTTCAAATGTAGATTATGGAATAGTAGTATACAATTTAACCAAGTTAAAGCCAGAAATGTTGACTAAATCACAACTTACAAGAGAAAATATAAAAGATTATGTTTTAGCTTCTGCTTGCGCATTTCCAACATTTAAATTAAAAAATATAGAAGGAATGAATTATATAGATGGTGGATATTATGATAATATGCCAATTAATTTATGTGAACAATTAGGAGCAACAAAAGTTATAGCTGTTGATATGAAAGCTATAGGAATCAAGAGAAAAACTAAAAATAAAGATTTAAATATCATAACAATAACGCCACATAACAAAATAATATCTACATTTGTTTTTGATAAAGACCTATCTTTACAAACAATGAAATTTGGATATAATGATACAATGAAAGTATTTGGAAAATATATTGGACATGTCTTTACATTTAAAAAGAAATCATTTGAAAAATTCGAACTAAATTCAAACTTTAAATATAATATAAATATGATATTACAATATTATCCTAAAAATAAACAACAATTAATCTATAAATTATTATCTAAGCCAGATTTGTTAGATATAATTGAATACACAGGCATATCTTTTGATTTGCAACAAGAAAAAATATACAATATAAAAAAATTTAATAAAAAATTATTAAATAAATTAAAAAATCTAGATAATTCGAAAGAAAATTTAGGAATAATAGATAAAAAATTAATAAAGAATAAGCAATATATTAAATTTATTTTAGAATTAATATATAATAATGATAAAGATAAAATAAAAGAAGTAATAGATAGACATCCAAAAGAATTTTTATGTGCGTTATATTTATATACTATTATTAATTAAAATATGTTATAATAAATTTTATAAAATGAATCGAGGTTATTATATGAAAAAAAGGGTATTAACTGGAATACGACCAACAGGGAATTTACATTTGGGACATTATTTTGGTACAGTACAGAATTGGGTTAATTTGCAAGATGAGTATGATATGTATATAGAAATTGCTGATGTTCAAGCATTAACTGATAACTTTGATAATCCAGAAAAAATAAGAAAAAATGTAAATGAATTAACATTGGATTTGCTTTCAGTAGGGTTAGAACCATCAAAAGTTACAATTTTTATTCAATCTATGATACCTGAAATAGCAGAACTTACAATATACTATTCAAATCTTGTTACTATGGCTAGATTATATAGAAACCCAACAGTGAAAACAGAAATTGCTCAAAAAAAAGCAATATTTGGAAATAATGGTGAAAGTGTAACATATGGATTTGTTGGATACCCTGTAAGTCAAGCAGCTGATATAACTTGTTTTAAAGGAGAATGTATACCTGTTGGAGATGACCAATTACCACTTATAGAACAAACAAGAGAAATAGTTAGAAAATTTAATTCAATATATAATTTTAATATGACAGAACCTAATGCATTAACAGGTAAAAATAGTCGTATAAAAGGTTTAGATGGAAATGAAAAAATGGGAAAAAGCTTAGGGAATGCAATATATTTAGTTGATGATGAAAATACAATAAATAAAAAAATAATGTCTGCATTAACTGATACTAAAAAAATAAAAGCAAACGACCCTGCTAATCCTGAAGTGTGCATGGTATATTATTATCATAAATTAGTAAATAAAGATAATTTAGGAACAGTATGTAAAGAATGTAAGAGTGGTAGTAGAGGTTGTGTTAATTGCAAAAAAGAACTTATAAATAAAATGAACGAGTTTTTAAATCCATTTAGGGAAAAAAGAAAATATTACGAAAATAATATGAATGAAGTATATAAGATATTTCAAAGTGGAACTAATAAAGCAAAGAATGAAGCATCAGAAAATATAAAAGAAATTAAACACGCTATGAAAATAGACTACTACGAATAAAAAAAAATAAAATAAATATTATTTAAGTAAAAGTATTATGTAATGTAATACTTTTTTAATATACATTTTTAGGTGAGAAATGAGAAAAACAATCGTAATTTTTATAAAAGGATTAATAATAGGTTTAGCTAAAATAATACCAGGTGTAAGTGGAGCAGTTATAGCAATATCACTAGGGGTTTATGAAAAAGGTTTACAATCGTTAAGTAAATTTACAAAAGAAAGTGTAAAATTTTTATTAAATATAGGTAGTGGTATATTGATATCTATGATATTGTTTAGTAAAATGGTAATTTATTTGCTAGATAATTATAGTTTGCCAACTATGCTTCTATTTATAGGATTAATAATAGGTGGTAGTACAGAAATAAAAAAAGAGGTCAATATAAGTAATAAAAAAAATTTTATTATATTCATTATATCATTAATATTTTTATTGGTATTAAGCAAATTGGCAGGCAATAATGTAATCGTTTTACATAAAAATATTCATAGTTATTTTTCAATAATAATAGCTGGAATAATAGATGCCTTTGCAACAGTTGTACCTGGAATAAGTGGTACGGCATTACTTATGATATATGGATATTATAATATAATAATGAAATCAATATCGACAATATTTATATTTAAAAATATATCGACTAATTTGTTTATACTATCAGCATATTCATTGGGTATGCTAGTAGGTATAATTACTTTTTCTAAAATAATAACTTATTTTTTTAATAAACATAGAAGTGAAACATATTCAGTTATATTTGGCTTTATAATTTCAACTATAATACTTTTATTTATAAGTAGTTTTTCTATCAAGGCAACTGTTATAGAAATTATTTTTTCTCTTTTTCTATTAAATATAGGTTATTTTTTGGCAAAAAAACTTACAAAATAACATAATCTTTAGTGAGGTGAAATATGGATAAAAAACCAAGTGTATATGTAAATAAAATTGATAAACAATTAAGCAACAATGAAAAAGTTTATTTTTCAAAAAATGAAACATCAAAAAAAGAGGATGAAGAAAGAAAAACAACTACTTCTGAAATTATAAAAGGTTTAAATAATAAAAACATAGAACAGCAAATACAAGAAATTTTTAATTCTGATAACTATATATATAAAGCAGATGTAGAAATTGTTACTAAAGATTCCACTATTACAAAAAAAATAATAGGAAGAAATAGTAATTATTTAATTACAATGGATAATGAACTTATTCCAATATCAGATATAAAACAAATAAAAAATAAAAACGAGTAAACTCGTTTTTTCAGACTGTTGACAAATAGGTAAAATATTTTGCTTATTTGTCTTTTATTTTGAAAAATTTTAGATATTATTGAAAA
>CANRFG010000029.1 GCA_947629815.1 uncultured Bacilli bacterium | reverse complement strand
AATAGTAAAATGATAAAAAAACTAGATTTTTCAATATCTAGAAAAGATTTCATATTTAAAACTGTCAAACTAGGGTGAAATAATAGCCAATAAAATCTCGATATGTGCACATATTCTTAAATGTATTATAATTATATGTAGAATTGTTTTCAGCACATAATTCATCAAGAGTTTTAAAATCATCATACTTATAAACAGAATCAGAGCCTATTGTTTCCCCAGCAATTTTACCTGTTAAAGCAACAAATTCTTTTCCATAATTCTTGAAATTGTAATTAAAGCCAAAGCAAGAATCCAGTTTTTCATAATATATTTGTTTTTTTCCATCAATAGTACATTGTTTTTTTTCAAATATATTGGCTAATCCAACATAAGCCATAGCATCATTCATATATTTTTCCACCTTTTTAATAGTGGATTTATTATAGCATAAAATCAAAGAAAGTCAATTTTGATATTATTGATGCAATCTTATTAGTGAGTGATATTTATATCATTTGTAATTGTATAAGAATAGTAGATAACTTTTTCAATTACATAATATTGATATCAAACTTGAACTTTCGAGTAAAAATAGAAAACGTGCTTGATAAAAGCAAGTTTTTATGTTATTATTTGTTTGTCAAGAAAACCTGAATAAAATAAAAAAGGATACATTTGATTGAGATAATCAAATGTTGAAATCAGAAGTTTTTATTATCTAAATAGTAAGGTGATAAATGTTAGAATGTAACCTTACTATCTTTGTATTCTTATCTAGATTATAAAGAAATAGTATTGATTAATTTTATTTATATAAAAAAAGAGGTGTTTAATTTGAATGACAATATAAATTATAAATTCAAATATGCTACTAAAGATGACATGGAATTATTAATAACATACAAATTGGCAAGCATTTTAGATTATGCTAAAGATATTTCTAAGGAAGAAATTGACAAAATAACTAATTATGTTAAGACTACCATTCCTAAGCAAATTAGTGATTATAAAGTTATTATAATTAACAACAAAAAGGTTGGTTGTTTGTTATTAGAAAAATATGAGGATGGTATTTTATTAAATGAAATATATATAGATAAGAAATATAGAAGAAAAGGAATAGGTACAAATATATTAACTAATATATTGAATAATAATTCTAAAGTATATTTATGGGTTTATAAAGAAAATTATAATGCTTTAAACTTATATAAAAAATTAGGATTTAAAATAAAAGAAACCTCTAAAAATAGATATTTTATGAAATATGATAAAAGTTGTAGATAACTACATTATTGATATTATATAGATTCTAAGATATAACTTTTTAAAAATATTTGATTAGATTTATTTTAAATATCTTTTATTGATTACTAGAAATTATTATATTTTAACTAAATGCTACTTCTATATCTAGGTCTGTATCAACAATAGAAATATATAAAAATATTAACCCACTTATTAAAATTAAAACAGTACCTAATAAACTTAATTCACTTAAGTTTTTCTTTTTTAACGAATCAGTTGGTTTTAACTCTTTAAAATCTTTGTAATTATCTATAAAAAAATAAAAATAAATTAAAACAGCTACTACAAAAATAAATATAGTTAAATTTCTATATTTATTTTTTGCTTTAATATCATTTGTACAAAAAAACTTTTTTTCATAATAATTTGCATATAAACATAATCCTATTATAAAAAAATAAATAATCCATACAATATTTTCATTATTTATTTGTTTAAGTCTTCTACTAACATCATTCATACTAAAATATATTCTATTTATTTAATAAAAATTAATTTTCTTTTTTTCTAAATCTAATTAAAGAAATAATTCCAGATATTATTTCCATAACATTACCAACAATTGAAATATATGCCTTAACTTTATAATTATAGTATATCCAAATAAAAGCACAGACTAAAAATACAATTCTACACCATTTGGTGTCTTTCATCCAAGAAGATAATGTATAAAAAATAGTTATGGTAATTGGAATTATAGAAATTATATTATCAAATGTTATAATACCAAGTAATAATACTAATAACAAAAAAAATATAAGCCATGATTTTGGAATTTCCTCATTATTTTTTCTTTTATTATAAAATAATAAACATCTAAGAGATGATGATAAATTCATCGCAACAGCAGGAAAAGCATCAAGTAAAAAATATTCTACTCCATACATAAGATTAGCTAAAAACTGAAAAAATAATATTTTACTTTGGTTTTTGTTCTGTACACTATATACCCAAAGTGCAATAGCAAAAAAACCAATTATTTGAGCTATAATCATGAATATCACCTTATTCTTAAAATTATAATAACACATATTTGTAAAAAATTAAAATATTTTATATAATAAAAATGTATACTAAAATATAAATAATAATCAATTTTTTGATTTATATTTTTATTTATTGAATATAATTTAACAGGTGATGTTATGAATAAAAAATTTATGGTTTCTTGCAGCGTATTTTTTATAGCTATATTAATAGGTGTAATATCAATATTATCATTTAAATCTAAAGAAAATGTTGAAACAAATAAGCTAGAAGGAATAGTTTTATCAATAAGCAATGATAAAATAACAGTTCAAGATGAAAATGATGTTATTTACAGCTTTTATATGCAAAATCCTGAATTAAATGTTGGAGATAGACTTGTAATAGAATATACAGGTTTGTTAGATAAAAGTAAAAGTGTACAAAATAACAACATAATAAACTATAAAACAATTGACCAAGAAAAAGATGAAAATGGTATTCCAAAAGATTTTCTAGACGATGGTATATTCAAAGATTATTATGTTTTAGCTTATCGAGATTTACAAAAATTATCTTTAGATGAAAAAATAGGTCAATTATTATTAGTTAGATATCCAGAAGAAGATGCAGTAAGTAAATTAGAAAAAAATCATTTTGGTGGATATATATTTTTTGAAAAAGACTTTAGAAATTTAACAGAAAGACAAGTACAAGATAGAATGAAAACACTTCAAAAAGCTTCTAAAATACCATTACTTACTGCAGTTGACGAAGAAGGTGGGACAGTAGTAAGAGTTAGTAGCAATCCTAATCTTGTAGATGAAAAATTTAAATCTCCTAGTGAATTATATAAAGAAGGTGGATTTGAAGCTATAAAAAATGACACTATTAAAAAAAGTGAAGTTTTAAAAAACTTAGGAATTAATCTTAATTTGGCTCCTGTTGTTGATGTTTCAACAGACCCAACAGATTATATGTATCAAAGAGCATTAGGTGAAGACACTGCCTTAACTTCAACATATGCAAGTACAGTAATAAAGGCAAGTAAAAATACAGGAGTTTCATATGCTTTAAAGCATTTCCCAGGATATGGTAATAATAAAGATACACATACAGGAAGTGCGGTAGATTCAAGAAGTTACGAAGATATAGAAAAGAATGATTTACCACCTTTCGAAGCAGGAATTCAAGCAGGAGCAGAAGCAGTATTAGTTAGTCATAACATAGTTAATAATATAGATAAAGATAATCCTGCATCACTTTCATCAAATGTTCATAATATACTTAGAAATGAATTAGAATTTACAGGTGTTATTATAACAGATGATTTAGATATGGGCGCTGTGTCAAGCATCGATAATGCTACAGTAAAAGCATTGTTAGCAGGAAATGATTTAATTATTACAACAGATTATGAAAAAAGCATAAGTGAAATAAAAAGTGCACTTGATAGTAAAACAATAAATGAAAATTTAATAGATAAAAAAGTATTTAGAATTTTAGCTTGGAAACATTACAAAGGTTTAATGTTAGATAATTATAAATAGGAATCTTTAAATAGGTTCCTATTATGTATTGTAAAAAAAAATTTAAGATGTTATTATGTTCTTAAGTACTTAGGGAGTAGGTTTATATGAGTAATACTAATGAATTTTTAATAAAAAAGTTAGAAGAACAATATGGAAAAGAATTATCTAAAACTATAATAGAGGGATATAGTAAAAAAAGGTATACAACTTTTAGAATTAATACTTTAAAGTCAAATAAAGATGAAATTTTAAAAATATTAAAAGAAAATAATTTTAAATTAATTAATGTTGATTGGTGTGATTATGCTTTTATAATATTAAATAAAACAGAAGAAGACATAAAAAAATTACAAATATATAAAGATGGATATATATACTTACAAAGTTTATCATCTATGTTACCTGTTTTAGCGCTTGACCCTAAAGAAAATGAACATATTTTAGATATGACTGCTTCTCCAGGTTCAAAAACTACACAAATCGCTATGATAACAAAAAATAAATCATGTATTACAGCTATTGAAAAAAACAAAATAAGATTTGATAGATTAAAATATAATTTAGATAAACAAGGTGTTACATGTTGTACAGTTATGAATATTGATTCTTTAAAATTAGATGATTTATTTACATTCGATAAAATATTGTTAGATGCACCATGTAGTGGAAGTGGAACAATATCTATTTATGATGAAAACAAAATGTTGACAATTGAAAATATTAATAAGATTAAAACTATTCAACTAAATTTGTTAAGAAAAGCTTTAACAATATTAAAACCACATCAAAAGATGGTATATTCAACTTGCTCGATTTTATCAATGGAAAATGAAGAAGTAATAAATATTATTATGAAAGAATTTAATATTAAAATAATACCTATAAATTTAAAAAATTATGATTTGCCATTATTACCTACTAAAATAGAAAACACTATTTGTGTTTGTCCCAACGAATATTTTGAAGGATTTTTTATATGTTTAATAGAAAAAATTTAAATCATTTGACAAAAAAAAATTAAAATGATAACATTGTATATGCATTTTTGTTAAGTGCTGGAGGAAAATATGAATAAATGTTATACGCGTGAAAACAATTTTGTTACAGTTTATACTGAAAATGAAGGCGTAAGATTAATAGATGATGTTAATAATCTAGAGGAATTACTCGTTGAAGAAGATAAAATAGAAACATTTGAAGATGCTAAAGAAAAATTAAAAAAAATACTTTCTTCGCTTATGAATTATAAGAAAGTTTGTAAATATATAGTTCCAACATGTTTTTCTTTAGTTATAATATGTTTTTTTGCTTTTAATATTAATTTTGATATTTTAGCTTTTATTGCCTTACTATCTTCTTTTTCACCTATGATAGCAAGTTTGTCTTTTCTTTTATATTCAGATTTAAAAGAAATATCTAAAAGAAAAAAAGCAATAAATAAAACAATAAATTATTTAGATAATGAAATAGTTAAAGAAAATGAAAAAATAGAACAATTAAGAGCAGATAAAGCAGTACAAAATAATGAAAATATACAAGAAGATTATGATAGAGAAAATTCTAAAATTTATATAGAAGATAAGGAAGCACTTAAACAATTAAAAAGAGAAATTATATTTCGTTATAAATTAGTATATAATGAACAATTATATTTAAAATATTATAATAACAATACTTTAGATGAAAAATTAAAAGACGAATTTACACAACAAGAAATAGAACAAATAAAAGATTATTTTAATTATGATATTAAAAACAATAATAATCGTGAAAAGGTAAAATATAAAGTAAGAGTATAACATATTTCTTACTTTATTTTATTGTAAAACTTAAAAAATTATATTATAATTAAGAAGAGATGATAAAATGACGAATATAGGAATTTTTAATGAAACAAAAGAGAATATACCAGATTTAGAAGTTTTAGAACCTTTACTTAAGTATGCCTTAGATTTTGAAAAAGTAGATAATTTAGAATTTAATGTAATAATAATAAATAATGAAAAAATACATGAAATAAATAAACAATATAGAGGAGTAGATAGACCTACAGATGTTATTTCTTTTGCTTTAGAAGATTTTAAAGATATAACATACGAAAATAATTATAGAGTATTAGGAGATATATATATATCAATAGATAAAGTAAAAGAACAAGCTAAAGAATATGGACATAGTGAAAAAAGAGAACTTGCTTTTTTAGCAGTTCATGGACTTTTACATTTATTAGGATATGATCATATGAAAGAAGACGAAGAAAAAATAATGTTTGAAAAACAGGAGAAAATTTTAAATGGATATGGAATTACGAAAGAAAGCTAAAAAACATGGAATAAAAAGATTTATAAATAGTTTTAAATATTCAATAGAAGGTATTATCTATGCATTTAAATCCGAACAAAGCATGACTATACATGTTATTGTATGTATTACTGTTATTTGTTTAGGATTTTTACTTAAAATAAATATATTCGAATGGTTAATATGCTTAATATTATTTGGATTGGTAATAGCAACAGAGTTAATAAACTCATCAATAGAAGCATTAGTTGATTTAGTAAGCCCACAGAAACACCCACTTGCTAAAATAGCGAAAGATACAGCAGCAGGGGCAGTATTTATTTTCGCGCTTGTCGCACTAATTTCAGGAATAATAATATTTTTACCTAAAATATTAAGTTTTATATAGGGAGGTTAAAATGAAAGAAAAATTATTACAATTATTAAACAAATCATATAGTCCATATTCAAAATTTAGAGTTGCAGCCATTGTCGTAATGAAAGATGGAAAAGAATTTGAAGGAGTTAATGTAGAAAATTCATCATATGGTGCGAGTATATGTGCGGAAAGAAATGCAATAACAACTGCTATTTCTAATGGATATACAAAAAATGATTTTGAAAGATTATATGTAATGTGTGATAGTGAAAAAATAAGTACATGTTGTTTTTTATGTAGACAAATGATAGTAGAATTATTCGAAAAGGATAAAAAAGTAATATGTATGAGTAATAAAGGAGAAGTAAAAGAATTTACAATAGAAGAACTTTGTCCATATCCTTTTACTGAAGAAGATTTAAAATGAAAAGTGGATTTATAGGATTAGTAGGAAGACCAAATGTAGGTAAATCAACACTTCTAAATAGTATTATAGGTAAAAAAATTGTAATAACTTCAAATAAACCACAAACTACAAGAAATATAATACAAGGAATATATAATGATTCACAAACCCAAATGGTATTTGTTGATACACCTGGGATACATAAACCAACTC
Source organism: uncultured Bacilli bacterium (assembly GCA_947629815.1). Taxonomy (GTDB): domain Bacteria; phylum Bacillota_I; class Bacilli_A; order RF39; family UBA660; genus UMGS872. Next base: position 4,117 of record CANRFG010000029.1, on the reverse strand, counting down.
ATAAACTTGGACAAGTATTAAACAATCAAGCATATTATAGTATAAGTGATGTTGACATTATTCTTTTTTTAGTAGATGGTAGTGTGCCTTTAGGTAGTGGGGATAAGTTTATAATAGAAAAATTTAAAAATGAAAATAAACCTGTTATATTAGTTATTAATAAGATAGATAAATTAAATAAAGAACAAATTTTATTAAAGATAAACGAATATAAAGATTTATATGACTTTAGTGATATAGTCCCACTTTCTGCATTAAAAAAAGACAATGTTAAAACACTAATAGATGTATTAAAAAAATACTTAAAAGATGATATCAAATATTTTGAAGATAATGTAATATCAAATAAGCCAATTTCTTTTACGATTTCTGAAATAGTAAGAGAAAAAGTCTTTAATTTAACAGAAGAAGAAGTTCCACACTCAATTACATGTATAACAGAAAATATACAATTTAACAAAGATAAGGCAAATATCAATGTTGCGATTATAGTAGATAGAGATTCACTTAAAAAAATAATAATAGGTAAACAAGGGAGCAAAATAAAACAAATAGGAATAGATTCAAGAAAAGAAATAGAACAATTATTAGATAAAAAAGTTTATTTAGAACTATATGTTAAAACTATAAAAAAATGGAGAGATAAAGAAAAATATTTACAAGAATTTGGATATAAAGATTTTGAAGAGTGAATAAATAAACAGAATAATAATCACAATAAATTAGAAAGGTGGTTATTATGAAAAAGCAATTATTATGGAATTTATTTAAAAAAACAGGAAAAATCGAATATTATATAAAATATAAAAAGGAAGATGATACTGGTGAAAACAGGTGATAAATATAAGCATTTTAAAGGTAAAATTGTAGAAATTGTATGTATTGCGAAAGATAGTGAAACATTAGATGATATAGTTGTTTATAAAGAAGAAGATGGAACAATTTGGGTAAGACCATATAAGATGTTTACATCACTTGTAGATAAACAAAAGTATCCTGATGTAAATCAAGAATATCGTTTTGAGAAGGTGTAATGCGTGATAGAAAAAGTAGAAGGAATCGTTTTAAATGAAAAAGCTTATGGAGAAACAAGTAAAATAATAAATGTCATAACTAAACAATATGGAATAATAGGAATAATAGCTAAAGGAGCAAGAACTTTAAAAAGCGAGTTTAGAACAACAACTGCAAAACTTAGTTATGGATATTTTAACATAATATATAAAGAAGGCAAACTTTCTACTTTAATGAATGTTGATATAATAAATCCTTTTAAAAATATTATAAAAGATATACAAAAAATAAGTTATGCAAGTTTCATATTAGAACTTACAGAACAAGTAATAAAACAAACACATAAAAATATATTTGATATAATGATATCTAGTTTAGAAAAGATAAATGAAGGATATGACCCATTAATAATTTTAAATATAGTAGAACTTAAATATTTAGATTATTTAGGTGTTATGCCAATATTAGATAGATGTAGTGTTTGTGGAAGTACAAATAACATAATAACTTTATCTAGTGATAAAGGAGGATATGTATGCAAAAATTGTCATACAAATGAAAAAATAATAAGTGAAAAAGCTATAAAATTAATTAGAATGTTTTATTATGTAGATATTTCAAAAATTACTAAGTTAGAAATAGGTAATGTAACAAAACATGAAATAAATGAATTTTTAGATATGTATTATGATACATATACAGGATTATATTTAAAAAGTAAATCCCTTTTAAAAAATATAGAAAAAGTGTAGGTGAATCATGATTAATAACTATAAACTTGTAATAATTCCAATTCTTTCATTAATCGTGTGTCAAATTATTAAATTTAGTATTGAATCAATAAAAAGTAAAAAATTAAAATGGGGAAGATTATTTAATGGAAGTGGTGGAATGCCTAGTAGTCATACATCATTTTCAACATCGTTAACAACAATAATGGGACTAGAATTTGGATTTGATTCTGCCTTTTTTGCCATCCCTCTAGTGTTCACTTTAATAGTGGCTTATGATTCAATGGGACTTAGAATGCAAAGTGGTAAACAAGCAGAAGCAATAAACATGATAGTTGATGAATTATTTGACGATAATGTAAAATTAAATTTTGTTAGATTAAAAGAGGAGTTAGGACATAGACCATTAGAAGTATTAGGTGGAATTGTTTTAGGAATAACTGTTAGTATAATTTTAAATATTATTTTTAGTTCTATTTAATAATAAAATTGAAATTAAATTTGTAGTTAGGAATATAAGTATGGAAAAATATATTGGTTTAAAAAATAATAGTGATATTCAAGAAAAGTTAAATGAAGTTGATAAGTATTTATCTAACTTGGTTTATGAGAAAGATAGTAATGTATTAAATGAATTTGAAAGTTTTTTGAAAAATATTAACTTTCCTATAAGTATAGATTTGTATATTAATTTAGTTGATAAATATAAAATACTGCAAGTGCTTTTGAATAAAGAAATAACTAATAATGTACAAAATCAAATACAAAAAAGTTATATTTTAGAAACTTTAATAGATGCTTACTATATAGTAAATGGAAAAACCAATATAGAAGATTCTTTAAATTATAATCTAGATTTATACTTAAATGAATTGGATGGAGATATTAATATAGAAAAAGCATATTTACTTTCACTCCCACCAATATTATCTGAAGAAGAAGAAAAATATTACCTTAGAAAAATATTTGAAGGTGATGAAAAATATGAGAAAAAATTTATTGAAAGAAATCTAAGATTATCTGTTTCTGTCGCACTTAAATATGTTAAAAATAATTTAGAACTTTTGGATTTAGCTGAAGATGGAAACATTGGATTGATAAAAGCACTAGAAAAATATAAAAAAATGCGTGAAACAAAATATAAATTTTCAACTTATGCAGTATGGTGGATTAGACAATCAATAGTAAGAGCAATAGAAAAAAATTACTCTATAATAAAAGTTCCTGTTCATGAACAAGAATCATTAAGAAGATATAAAAGAGATAAATATATTATTGAAAATAAGCTTGGAAAAAGTGTAAAAAACGAAGAACTTTCAAAAGAATTTGGTTGGAAAGAAGAAAAGATAAACGAATTAGTTAAGTTAGAAGAAAGCATTAAAGTTGAAAGTTTAAATGATACTGCATATGATGAGGATAGCGATGAGAAAATAAATATTATATGTGCGGATAATAAGCGTTCATTAGAAGAAGAAGTAGAAGCTGATATTTTAAAAGAAGAAATAAGAGATTTATTTATTAAATGTAATCTTCGTAGTAAAGAGATAAGTGTATTAACTTTATATTTTGGATTAGGTAATCAAAATATACATAATTTTGATTTAATAAGTAAAATGTTAAATATTAGTAAAGAAAATGTAATAAAATTTTTAAATTCCGCTTTAAATAAATTAAGAACTTCAGAGTTTATAAAAGATTTTGAAATATATGTAAATGATGAAATTTATACAAGTAAAAAAGCAATTAAAAAGAAATTATAAATTATTGGTTAAAAAACTTAAATTCTAAAAATAAGACAAATAACATGTTCAATTATAAATTACCCTCATATTATAAACTAGATAAGGGGGATAAGATTATGTTATTTAACAGAAATTGTGGTTGTAATCGTCAAGGTGGATTTGATATGAACATGAATAATGGTTGCTGTCAACCACAAATGGAAGGACCTGTAATGGAACCAACTATAACAAAATGTGTAGAAAAAGAATTCTATCATGAAGTTCCACATTGCTGTCCTATACATACACATGTAATAAATAAGCACATTTACACTCATACTTATACACCACAATATACTTGCAGTGAAGAAAATGTAGTAGTTAATAATGATTGTGGTTGCTGTAATAAATTTTAAAAAACATTTATAAAGACCTATGACTATTGACAAATATTTGTTGATGGTCTTTTTTTGTTTATAAGGAAAGTTCGTTATTATTTGATAGTTAATAAAAAAAGTAATAAAAAGATAGCAACTTTATGTCTAGACAATTAGTGAATACAAAATTAGTTTTGTGTTAAACATTAGTTAAAATTTCACCGATTTGTAATATAGATAACAAACAAAGATAAACTTTGTTTGAAATAATATT
>CANRFG010000028.1 GCA_947629815.1 uncultured Bacilli bacterium | reverse complement strand
TGTTATAACATCTCCTACTAATGTAAATCTAACAGGTATTTTAGGGCCTAAATTTGCAAGTAAAGAATTGTTAAATATAATTCCACTAGGTATTTTAAAAATAATACCTTTTTTTAAATTTTCTTTATCGTAATACATTAAAACATCATCGCTTACTTCTAATAAATCTAAATTTCCTTCTTCTAAATTTTTTATATTCATTTGTACACTACTTGTAACTTTTGTTAAAACTTTATTTACAATTACAGGGTTAAAATCTACTGATGAAATTTCATTATTATCATTCTTACTTACTATATATAAATCATCAATAACAAGGTCGTTAGCGACATTTTTTTCTATTGCTTTATTTATTATAATACTTGCAAATTTCTTTGTTTCTAATTCAGCATAACTAAGTAATATTGGATTTACTTTATCATTTATAATTTTAAATAGTAAAATAACTAATATAAAAATAAATATTAATGATAAAACTACTACATTCATTTTTTTTAGTACAAATTTTCTTTTAAGATTCATGCTTCTTTTCATAGTTTCACCTATAAAATTTTATGTATAATATGTTAAAAATATATAATAATATAAAATGGTGATTAAATGAAAGTAAAAGACATTATGAGTAAAAATTTGATAATTTGCTCATACAACATAAATGTAGTTAATATTTCAAGTATAATGAAAAAATACAATATTGGATTCATACCAATCGAAAGAAATAAAAAAATAATTGGAGTTGTAACAGATAGAGATATAGTAATTAATATGATTACTAATAAAATAAATTATAAAAACAATATAGAAAGTTACATAAATAACAAAATAGTGAGTATAGATGAAAATTGTTCTATTGAAGAATGTTTAAATTTAATGAAGGAAAATAAACTTAAAAGATTAATTGTTACTAACAATGAAAAAATAGTTGGTGTTATATCTACATCTGATATAGTAAATAATTATGATGATACTGACAAAATAGTAAACACAATTAAATCTATTTGGAGTATTGAAAAAAATGATGATACATATAAAACAGAAATTGATGAATTTTATTTATGAAAAGGGGCTGTAATGAAATGAAATAGTTTCATTCAGTCCTTTTTTGTTTTGGAAAAGAAAATTTTTCTTCTTTTAAATTTGTTGGAGTATTCCAATAGTTATCTTTTAATTTATTGCCATCTAATGTAGAAAAATATTTTCTTATATTGGCTCCTAAACACATAAGCATAATTTCACAAGATACTTTTTCTAATCCTCTTCTTCTTATTCTTGTATATTGCATATTTTGTTTTATCTGTCCAAAAGTACCTTCTACTTGAATACTTCTGTTTATTCTTATTTCTATTCCCTTAGGGCTTTGTAAATTCTTTCTTGCTTCTTCTTTTAAAAGTTCATATTCTGGTATTAATTCATATAATCTATAATCATTGTTTTTGTTTTTTAAATTTTTCTTGCAGATGTAAGAATAATTACATTTGTTACAGCCAACAAATTTATAAAGTTTACTATTTTTATATCTTGGATGTCTAATACCATAGAATGATATTTCTTCTCCAATACAAGTATTTAGACACATAACTCCATCTTCAAAAGTATAAAATAATTGAGGCCTTTTTCCATCTGCTTCACCACTCCATGTAAAATGTTTTACATAATTTTTTATGTTATGTTCTTTCATGTATTGGTAATTTTCATACATTCCATAACCTGAATCTGCACATTCATTTTTAGGATACTTTTTATAATATTTATAATATAATTCATTCATTGGGATAAAAGTATGATAATCATTTCTATCTTGAAATACTCCATACATTGTAATTATTCCGCTTGATACCATTACTTGAATATTATATCCAGCATGAAAATCATGACTTGTTTTTGAATAATAATCTTCTTTTAATACCATTGCTGTAGCATCTTTATCTGTTTTATAATATGAATTTCTATTTTTTCCGCATATTGCTTCTTTTTCTTCATATTCTAATAATTTAATTAAATATTGATAAGCTAATTTATAATTTTTTTGTTCTTTAGTTAATCGTTTACCTTTTCCCATTGGAATAGAATTAATATTTATATTTTCTCTTACAATATATTCTTTTATTAACTCATTAAATTGAAATGATTTAATCAAATTTTTGTCTTTAAATTCTATATTCATTTTTAATAATAACTCTTTAATTTTCATATCTAATTTTTTATGATAGGTTGTTGGTTTCCATACAAAATTATATTTATTGGCATTTGCTTCTATTTTAGTACCATCATCATATTGAGTATCTATATTAATATTAAGTTCATCTATAATTGCTTTAGTAATCATCGTAAATATCTCATATTTATATGGTAAAATGTATTTGTTAATACAATCTTTTATTACATTATGACTTGGTTGTTCTTGTTCCATTAAATAAATAATTCTTATATCAAATTGACATAGATTTTTTATTTCTCGTACAGTACTTTTAAATTTTGAAAAACAATAAATAATAGTTGCTACCAAATTAAATGGATTATATCCTTTTCTTCCAAATTCGTTTTGAACTTTCTTTATTATCATTCCAATTTCAGACTTATTTAAAATTTTAATAAAATTATCAATTCTATCAAATTCCTCACAGCATTTTACTGAGGGGACTATGAAAATTGGTCTTTTTATGTTAAAATATTCCATGTGATACATCTTCTTTCGTCAATTAGATTGTATCACAAAATTGCCTTGAAGTCTTACGATTTCAAGGTTTTTATAAAAAAGAAAAAGAACTGAATGAAATTATTTCATTTCATTACAGCCCCTTTTATACAAATACAAAGTTGCTTTCATGGTCTAAAACATTATAATCATCATTTTCATAATATTTTTCTACTAAACAAACTTCTTTTTGTCTTAATGATTTTTGTACATCTATTATTCTTTGATTTGAAGAGCCTCTAAACACTAAATCAAGATTTCTTTCAGCTAATATAAACTTACCATCTACTAATACATCAACATTATTTAAAAAATCTAATATTTCTTTCTTAGTCTTTGAAAGTGTAATTAACTGTTCAAATGTATAACCTGTATAGCACCAAATATTAAGCCCTAAAGATTTAGCAAATGAAGCAATTTCAGCGCATTCTTTAGGTTGACACATAGGGTCTCCACCTGAAAATGTTATTCCATCTTGATTTTTAAGTTCAGAAATTTCATTTTTTATTTGTTCGATATCAATAAGTGCTCCATCATTAAAATCATGTGTATCTGGATTATGGCATCCTTCACAATTATGTGGGCATCCTTGTGTCCAAATAACTGTTCTAACTCCTTCTCCATCTACAATACTATCTTGCTGTAAATCAGCGGCTAATCTTATTTTCATACTAAACAGCTTCTTTTTCTTTTTTCATTACTTCTCTTATTCCTGTATGTTTAACACGGTCTCTTTCTTCTGCTCTTTTACCATTGTTGAATCTTCTAACATCTCCTGCTAAATATCCTGTTACTCTTCTGATTCTTTCGAATCCTACTCCTTCTCCTACTATTTTTTCCATATAATATCCTTCCCTTCTATTAATATTTTATCTACAACAATTATTATAATTTTGTACCCTTTCAAGTGGTACACTTTCAAATTCTTTTCTACCACATCCTGGACATGTTTCTCCTATTACTCCAACATATCCACAAACAGGGTCTCTATCTACAGGGTGGTTTATAGCACCATAACCAATTCCTGATTCTTTCATAAGTCTTATAACGCTTTCAAATGCTTCCAAATTCGTAGCAGTATTTCCATCAAATTCTATGTAAGATATATGTCCACCATTTGTTAAATAATGGTAAGGTGCCTCTAATTTAATTTTATCAGAAATACTTATATTGTAATAAACAGGTATATGGAATGAATTTGTATAATATTCTCTATCTGTTATTCCTTTTATTCTTCCATATATTGCTTTATCTATTCCAACAAATCTTCCAGATAATCCTTCTGCTGGTGTAGCTATCAATGTGAAATTCAAATTATATTTTCTTGCATATTCATCAGTCTTATTTCTCATAAATCCTATTATTTCAAGTCCTAAAGCTTGTGCTTCTTCACTTTCACCATGATGTACACCAATAAGTGCTTTTAATGTTTCTGCAAGTCCAATAAATCCTATTGTTAAACTTCCATGCTTTAATACTTTTCTTAATCTATCAGTTGGTTTTAATTTATCACCATCTGTCCATACACCTTGTTCAAGTAAAAATGGGAAATTGTAACATCTTTTATTACATTGAATCTCAAATCTTTCTAATAATTGGTCTCTTACTAAATCCATAACATCTGATAATTCTTGGTAAAAACCTTCCATATCAGCTTTTTCTCTTTCTTTTAGACATATACCATGTTTAATACCTATTCTAGGTAGATTTATTGATGTAAATGATAAATTACCTCTTCCTCCTGTTGTTTGATTATTTGGATCAGTTACATCGCTCATTACTCTAGTACGACAACCCATATAACCAACTTCAGTTTTAAAATCTCCTTCTTTATAAAATGGTAAATTATGTGGTGCGTCTAAAAATGAGAAGTTAGGGAATAATCTTTTAGCTGAAACCCTCATAGCTAATTTAAACATATCATAGTTTTTATCTTCTTTATTATAGTTAACTCCTTCTTTTACTTTAAATATTGAAACAGGGAATATTGGAGTTTCTCCTTTTCCTAATCCTTGTTCTGTTGCAAGTAAGAAGTTTTTAATTACCATTCTTCCTTCAGAGCTTGTATCAGTTCCAAAGTTTATTGAAGAAAATGGAACTTGCGCTCCTGCTCTAGAATGCATCGTATTTAAATTATGTACAAATGCTTCCATTGCTTGATATGTTATTCTATCTGTTTTTTGAAGTGATTTTTCATAACTTTTTCTAAATAATCTTTCAACTGCTTTAGATTCTTTATAATAACTTTTAAACATTTCTATATCTATATCTATTGAATCTAATTTATCTATATCTTTCATTAATTTGTCAACATTTACAAAACTAAGTAAATCACTATAATCAAGTAAATCATATACATGTTGTTTAAATTGTTTTTTAAATGTTTTTAAAACTCCAGGTGCCATATAATAATCAAAAGCAGGTATTGATTGTCCACCATGTTGGTCGTTTTGATTTGACTGAATAGCTATTGCAGCTAAAGCACTATATGACATAATATCATTAGGGCTTCTTAAATGACCATGTCCTGTTGAAAACCCATTTTTAAATAATTTATCTAGTTCGATTTGCATACAAGTTGTTGTTCCCATTGGCAAGAAATCTAGGTCATGAATATGTATTGTTCCATTATCATGTGCTTCTGCAAATCTATGTTTCATTAAATATGATTTAGCGAACTCTTTTGAAATTGTGCTGCCATATTGAAGCATAGTTCCCATAGCAGTATCGCCATCAACATTTGCGTTTTCTCTTTTTGCATCTTCTTCTTTTGCTGATTTTAATCCTAATCCTTCAATTGATTTTAAAAACTTATGTGTTTTCTTTTCATCGAAGAAAAGTTTTCTTGAATTTGCTCTTCTTTCACGATATTCTGAAAATGATTTATATACTTCATCATAACCTTTATTTTGAAGTTCTTCTTCTATCATATCTTGAATTGTTTCAATTTTAATTTTTTCAGAATCTTTATATTCTTTTTCTATTCTATTAATAACAGATTGATAAACTTTTTGAATATCTTTTTCTGTATATTTTTTTTCACCTGTACTTACATCATCATCAACTACTATGCTGTCAAAACCTTTTTTTATAGCTAAAGCGATTTTTGAACCATCAAAATCTACTTTTTTACCATCTCTTTTTACTACTTTTATATTAAGTATTTCTTCATCAACATTAGTCATCTAACTTCCTCCTACCTTATACAACTTAATTGTATAAAAAAAATATATCAATGTCAATAAAAAAATTGCATTTTTTCTGAACTTTTGTTCGTCATATTTTGTTAGCCCTTATTTTTAAACAAAAAAGTCAAAAAAAATTTTTTTAAAGTTTTACACTTTCTTGATTTTTTTATTTTTTTATTTTTTTCTAAAAGTACTTTTTTGAGTTTTCTCTTGTTTTTCAAGTAATTATCAAATTTTAACTTTTTTTATTTTTTTAATTTTTTTGATTTTTTTAAAAAATCAAAAATCATATTTTTTATTTTTTTGAATAAAATTTAAAAAGGTGATAATATGTTTTTTTGGAAAAAAATACACTATTTATGGAGCATTCTCAGTATAATAAAAATAAAGAAATAAAGTACATAGATTATCAAATAATAACATCTGTTGTAAGCATAATTGTAATAGTTATTTCAATAATTCTTTTATATAATGAACAAATATATTTAGAAAATAAAAAATATGTAATATCACCAAAAAAAGCTAGAAATTTAACTATATTTAATAGAGTACTAGCTTTAGTTACTGTTTTAATATTTCTATATGTAAATTATAGACTATATTTTATTTCCAAAGAAGAAAACGAAAATTTAAAACCATATAAATTACAAATTAGTGCTTCAGTTTTGACTGTTATTGCAAGTATAATTGTTCTTTATGTTGCGACTACTTCTACAACTGAAACTGTTCCTGATGTTGAAAATCCTATTATATAATTAAATTTTTAGAAGTTCAGTCACAGGTGAAAAGTATTATAAGAACTTGCATTAATTCACCTATTTATACATCAAGAATTAATATAACAATAATGATTTTTCTTAAATTCAAAAGTTTTATATTTCTATAAAAAAATAAACCTCACAAAAAGTGAAATTTATTTTTAATATTTTTATTTTTTAACTTTTTTATTTTTTTTATTATAATCAAGATATATTGAATATCCAGCCATTACTAATGATATCATACTTATCATTAAGCCAGAACTTATTCCTCTTGGAATATATTCAAATTCAATTTCATGCTCTCCTATATCTAAAGTAACTCCAATAAATGTATTAAGTAAAGTATCATAGTAAACTTCGTTTCCATCAATATAAATATGCCATCCCTTATCTATTGGAATTGATGTATATAATATTTCATCATCTTTTGATACATTTATTTTACCTTTAATATAATTTTCTTCGAATTTTTCTATTTTTAGAGAATCATTATTTTTTAATAAATCTATTTTTTGTTTAAATGTTTCTTCATTTAAGGTATAAAATTTATAATCATCTATTTTAAGAGAATCTTCAAGTAATATAATTTCTAAATCTACAGTATCACCTTTTGAATAATTTCCTAATTCTAAAATATTGTATCTATAACTATTTTGATTTTCAATATCAATTATACTTTCCCCATTTAATAGTATATCAACTTTTTTATTATAGTCTGATGATATATATGCATATAATATTCCATCATTTTCTACATTTATTTTAAAATTCATAGATGAATCTTTTGATGATAAAATTTTATCATATTGTTTATATTTTTCTATATCTTCGTTTAGTTCTAGATTATTAAGTTTAACATCAAATGTGTTTGGAACAAATACATTATCATCTGTATTAGTCATATAATTTAAAATTTTATTTTGATTGTTAAATGCATCTCTTGTAACTAACTCTAAATTTTCTATTTTATTATTAACCATAAACATAAATGGTAAATAATAATTATTCTCATATAGATTTATATTTTTATTTGTATCAACTAAATTATAATAAGGTAATTTTCTTTCAGCCATAACATATTTAACATTAAATAAACTATTTGTAACTAGTGTAGAACCTAAATAATTAGTTACATAAAATCTATTAAATATTCCTAGATAATCACCTAATAATTCATTATTTTTACCTTCATAAATAGAACTAAAATGTGATAGTCCATTATAATCTAACATCATTGGGTCATTTGTAGAATAAGATATTTCTTTATCCATTCTATAAAAACTTTTATCTTTTTCTTTTATACTATCAACGATTTTTCCATAAGAACTTACAAATTCTACATATTCATTTCTTTTAAAATATTTCATGTTAGTTACTACAAGTAATCCATTTATAAACATTTCAATTATTATTAATAAAAATATAAATATGTTTAAATTGTTATTCTTTCTTTTATATAAATACATACAATAAATAAATAGTAATATAAATGTTCCTATAATTTTATAGTATGATTCGCTTGTATATACAAATTTATCAATAAGTATTGTTATTAAAAATGAAATTCCTAAAAATTTTATAAGTAAATCTTTACCTATTTTATCTAAATTTATATAACTTTTATATGCAATAATAAGTAATATAAAATCAAACATAAATGAATATCTGTAAGCAAATCCAACAGGGTGTTGGAAAGTATGCCAAATTATATCTATTGGATAAAATGTAAAACTAATTAAAAATATTGATAACACTATTAATGTTGCTTTTTTTTCTTTTTTATTTATTTTTTTATTAAAGAAGAATAAGAAAGTTAACGCTAACATTATTACTGATACATATACATTTGGTGTGCCTCCAGATAAGTCACTATTTTTAAATGAACCTAAATAAAATTTTGGTAATAAATCTAAAAATGCATATGTTTGTTTAGGTATTAGTTCTGTTAAATCTCCATCTACTTTTCCTAGAAGTAGTGCGAATATAGAAGGTAATATTATAACTGCAACTGTTCCAACAGAAAGTAATGTGTATTTAAAGAAATATAAAATTTCTTTTTTATTTTGTTTTATTGAAAAATTATAATTATTTTTTATATATAACTTATATATAAAATATATAAGTGATGCAATACAAGTCATATATCCAATATAGTAATTTGAAAATATACTTATTGTTAAACTTATATAAAATAATATTGGTTTTTTTTCTATTAACTTATCTATACCTAAGAATATTATTGGAAGCCATATAACTCCATCTAACCACATTATATTTTGACTATAAACTATATTGTAAGCCATTAATGAATATACAATTGAAAATATTAAGGATAATTTTGTTTTGTCTTTAAATGTTGTTCTAAAATATATATAACTTGTTAATCCACAAAAGCCTATCTTAAGTACATTTATTAAAAATACTGCATCTACTATATTTGTTTTATCAAATAAAAGGAATATTAAATTAAGTGGGCTAAGTAAATAATAACAAACAATTCCAAACATATTTCCACCTAATGTTTTACTAAATGAGTAAAAAATGTTATTACCATTTTGTATTATATTTTTAAATGCAGTAAAAAATTCTACATATTGGTCTTGTAAATCGACTGTTAATACTGTTTTACTTCCAAAAGGATATATTCCTACTATCATATATAGTAATATCATAACTATACATGGTATTAAGAAAGCTAAAAAGTAATTAATTATCTTTTTCTTTTTCATTTTTACTTTCCTTTCCATTTATTATATATATATATATTAAAAATGTAGTAGCAGAAATAATACTTATTCCTCTTGATATATATATTGTTGGTGTTTTTATATACTCAACTGTAATTGTTCCCTCATCAATACTACCTATTTCAACTAGTACTAATCCATTATCAGATTCTTTTACATCAAGATATTTATCTTCTATTTTTGCTCCATATCCTTTATAGTATATAAGAGGTAATTCTATGCTAGTATCATCATAATCATTTTTAAAATCAACTACTATTTTATTATCAATAGTTTCATGTGTAAATGAAATAGTATTATTTGATGTTATTACATTTCCTCTATTTTTTATATAATCTAAATCTACTTTTAAAGGTAAATATTCTTTCAAACCCAAATAATAATTGTCTAGTGTTGTGTTCCCACTTAAAATTGTAGTTATTGTAATAGTTATAAGTGAAATTGATGATAAACAAAATATAAGTAATAATTTATTTAATTTTGTTTTTTCATTTTTACATATTTTTGAAATCAATATTCCACCTGCTATGGATAAAAGAAGTGTTGTTACAAAATATAATCTCCATGGGAATTGTATAATTGATAATATTGATTCAAATATTTTCCAAGGAAATAAATTACTTGATAAAATTAAACATACTATTCCTATAATAAAACATTCAGTTACAAATTCATCTTTTATTTTATTTTTGAATTTTAGTATAGTTAAATATATAAATACTATACCAATTCCAGCTGGTATCCAAGGTTTTATTGGTAAAATTATTTCTAAAAATAATGCATAAAATGGTACAGTTCTACTAGTTATTTCGCTTATTTGGCTTACATTATTAAACACATATTTTCCTGATATCATCTGTTCTAGCATAGGAAATATAAAATAACCTGTTATTAAAAGTGTTATTAAAGCTGATACAATTAAATATTTTATTCTCTGTTTTTCATTTATAAATTTTTTAAAGTTTATTGTAACCAATACTAATAGTAACAGACATATTATAAATGTACTTAAAACATGTGACAATATAAGTCCACTCATACCTATTACTAATATATAAAATTTTTTATAATCTTGATATATTATTTCATAAATACCATATACTACTAAAGGTGCGAATATAAACGCTAATGCTTCACCTATTGCTGCTCTTGAGAAAACATCAACAAGTCTATATGAAGCAAATGCATATATTATCGATGATATTATAGCTGCATATTTATTTTTACTAATGCCTTTAACACTAATATACATAGTTATAATTGAAAATAAATTTATAAGGAATAAAAATATTTTATACGATGTATATATATCTATTCCAATATAATGTATAAAAGCAGGTATATATAAAAATATATCAGGATAAAAAAGTGGATTTGCGTATCCATAACCATTTAAGTAATTTGAATAAATGCTAGGAAATAGTTCAATTCCAAAGCTTTCTTTTATTCCTTTTATTCTAGATAAATGAAATAATATGTCATGCCCATATTTTAAAGTAATAGTAAAAATTGATGCTGAACTTAATATAGCTAAAAATACTAAAAATGTTATTCTATTTCTTTTACTATTCATTATTTTATCATACAAATTTGATACAAACTTCATTTTTTTCACCAATTAAATTTTATCAAATTACTTGAATAAAGTCTATATAGACTAATTAATTTAATAAATTTTACAATAAAATATTACTTACATAAAACATTATAAAGAAAAGGAGATGATATTTCGGCTCTAGAATTTCTAGTGTGAAGTAAATTTTGAATAAAGTATTATAAAAAAAGGAAAAACAGGTATTTTTAATGTT
>CANRFG010000027.1 GCA_947629815.1 uncultured Bacilli bacterium | reverse complement strand
TTATATAATAAATTATACCAAAATAAAAGGTCCCCAAAGGGGACGGATAACAAAACTTGTTTTGTTATTTTTTTAATTATACCTATATAAAGTGGTATTATTTAACTAGGGGGCTATATATGAATGATGTAAAGGAAAGAGCGCTTAATCTTATTGAATTAAGATACGATGTGTTATTTTTAGAAAAAGAAATAATTTCTTGTAGAGACAATCAAGAAGAACAAAAAATAGATAAAGAAGAATTAGACAAAATAAAAAACATAATAGAAAAACTTTATAACATAGATAAAAATATTACAAACAAAACTATTGATAAAAATTTTTTAAATAAAAAAACAACATTAAATGATTTAATGAATGAAATAAATGTATTTTCATTATTTACAGATAGAAGCAATTATAAAAAAGTGGAAGAACTAGGAAAAAATATAATTAATCTAAAAAAAGAAGTAATTGATGATTTTTCATTTTATAAATACATCGATATATTTAATGATTGCATGCAAGAAAGATTAAATGATGATAATATATGCAATAATTTTATATATAATTTATTTTTTACATTAGATACAAAACATATATATGTAATGTTTAAATATATGGATATAGAAAATCAAAAAAAATTTTTTAATGGTATAGTTTGTATGTATAATGAAAATAGTAAACAAAAGGTAGTAGAATGTTTAAAAAAATTAGTAACTGAATATCCATATCTTAAAGATATTGAATTACTTAATTATCAAAAATTAATTATAATCAAAAATTCAGATGAACAATTTTTAAAACTTTTAAGTGAACTAAATATATATAAAATAGATGAACAATACTTTGATGACCTTCTTTTATATGTTTTTGATACTTATAGATATGATTTAGGACTATTTTTATTTGAAAATTGTAAAATAAATGACATGATTTTTATAATAAAAAAACTATTTGAACAAAATCCAGGCGATGATAAAGTTAAAATGTGCCAAATGATTATATCTATATTTGAAAGTAAAAAATTCCCAAAAATAAATAAACAAACAATAAATTATATTAAAGCAAATTTAAGTGAATATAATTTTGGAAGAGAAGAATGTCAAAAAATAGTATATGATGAAGATATGTATGATGATTCTGTCATAGAATTATTAGATGATATAAAATGTTTTTTAAGTGACCTAATAAGTGAACAATTTATAGATGATGAAGATATAGTAGATGACACACAAGAATTATTATATTGTACAAGTGAACAGATAGATGAAATTAAATCATATAATGAAGAAGTTATAAATAATAGTCAAAGTAAGTTAAATAACAAATTACTTATTGATAAAAGAAAATTTGTTGAAGATTTAATGTCAGCTTTAATAGATAAAGTAGACTCTAAATTATATAATTATTTATTAAAAGTATATAGTGAACTAATAAATTTAGATGAAACCATACAAAAAGAAAAATTAGTTAAAACTTTAAATAAAATATTAAAAAAGAATGATAAACAAATAAAATAATTCTTTTTTTTTGAAATAAAAAAGGAAATCACCAATCGACATAATATGTATATATTGAGGTGATAAAATGGATAACGAAGTAAGTAGGATAGAAGCATTAGAAAGTGATATATCTAATTTAAAAAATAGATTAGAGTTAAGTAATAAATATGCAGATAGTTTAGAACAAAAACTTAATTCACAATCAAATACTTCTAATATTCAAGTACCCTTTATTTTGATAGTCTTTATAATTTTAATTATAAGCTTATTCGTACTAAAATTATCAGAAAAGAAATTCTAGTTTTGTCGAATATGTATAAAAATAAAAATATATGTACTAAATTAAAAAAAGAGGTGAATATATGCTCGATATTGATATTGAGTTTAGGAAAGGAATTTGTTTTATTAGATTATGTGGAATACTAAATAAAACAACAGTGTCGAAATTAAATGAAGAAGTTACAAGTATGATAAAAGATAATGGTATAAGAAATGTTATTTTTAATATTTCAGAAATAACTTATATCGATATTAAAGGAATAAATGCATTGCTTTATAATTATGAATTATGTAATCAAAATAAAGGAAAAATATTATTATGTGGAGTAAATAATAATGAAGTAAGAGAAAAAATATTAAATAGTAGGTTATTAAAGTATATTCGTGAAATGCCAGATGAGTTATCAGCATCTAAATGTATAAATATATAAAGGAGAAAATATATGACTAATGAACTAACTGATTTAATAATTGAAAATCAAAACATGATTTATAAAATAACACATTATTTTGAAAAATACGCAAGTAAAGAAGATTTATTTCAAGTAGGTTGTATTGGACTTATAAAAGCATATAAAAAGTATGATGAAAGTTTTGGTGCGAAATTTACAACATATGCTTATCCTTACATATTAGGAGAAATAAGAAAATATGTAAGAGAAGATAAGGGAATAAAAATAAGCAGAGATATAAGTAAACTAAATTTGAAAATAGAAAAAGCAACTATTTTGTTAACACAAAAATTAATGAGAGAACCATCACTAAAAGAAATAAGTGAGTATTTACAAATACCAGAATACTATATTGTTGAATCATTAAAATCTATAAATACTATTGAAAGTATAGATAAACCAATAAATGATGAATCATCTAAAGAAATAACACTTCAAGATACTATAAGTAATGAAAAAAAAGATATAGACGAATTAATAATGTTAAGAGATGCAATAAATAATTTAGATGAAATAGAAAAAGAACTATTAGAAAAAAGATATAATGATGATTTCACTCAAACAGAAACAGCGCAACTACTTGGAATGAGTCAAGTGCAAGTTTCAAGATGTGAGGCTAAAATATATAAAAAATTAAGAGAAAAACTTGTGGCTTAACAAGTTTTTTTGTATAAGTTTTTAAATAACTATCATAATAAGTTTAGGAGGAAAAATATGGAAAAAAAGAAATATGAGCAATTAGTTAATAAACATACACCTAAAGAAAATATAATTGTAAACGCAATAATTGCCTTCATAATAGGTGGATTAATGGGAATAATTGGACAAGGATTAATTGATATATACTCATCTATATTTTCAATATCAACTAAAGATGCATCAGTATTTATGATAGTTACACTTATATTTGTAGGATGTTTACTAACATGTCTAGGTGTATTTGATAAAATGGTACAATTCGCTAAATGTGGACTTATCATACCAATAACAGGTTTTGCTCATGCAATGATGAGCGCAACACTAGAATATAGAAAAGAAGGAATGATAACAGGTATTGGTGCTAATATGTTTAAATTAGCAGGAAGTGTAATAATTTTTGGAGTAGTTAGTGCATATGTATTTGGACTAGTAAGACTACTTATATTCGGAGGTTAATATGACAATAAAATATGATAATGTATATATAAATGAAACTAGTACGATAGTTGGACCATATGAATTTAATGGACCTTTTTCTAAATTATATGATAAACATTATAAAGAATTTTATTTTGGTGAGAAAACATTTGAACAAGCAGAGAGTAAATTATTACAAGAAAGTGTAGAATTACTACTTGAAAAAAGCAAATTAAAAAAAGAAGATATATCTTTACATATATCTGGAGATTTATTAAATCAGTTAGTTGCTTCTAATTATGCTGCATCTAATATAGGAATACCTTTTTTAGGTATTTATAATGCATGTGCAAGTAGTGTGGAAGGGCTTATAATTGCTTCTAATATGATAGATAAAAATCAAATTGATAATGCAATAGTTTCAGTATCTTCACATAATAATTCAGCAGAAAAACAATTTAGATATCCTGTAGAATATGGTGCTCCTAAAAAAAATTATACGACATTTACAACAACAGGTGGGGCAAGTGCTTTACTATCTAAAAATAAAAGTGAAATAAAAATCGAAAGTTCAACAATAGGTAAAGTAATAGATATGGGAATAAAAGATGTATTTAATATGGGAGGTGTAATGTCTCCTGCTGCTGCATATACAATTTACACTCATTTAAAAGAAACAGGAAGAGATGCAAGTTACTATGATTTAATACTTACAGGTGATTTAGGAAAGCATGGCAAAGAAATATTAAAAGAGTATATGAAAGAAGAGTACAACATGGAATTAACTAATTATGATGATAGTGCATGTATGATATTTGATTTAAAAAAACAACCTGTTTTATCTGGAGGAAGTGGACCTGCTTGTTTACCATTAGTTGCTTATACTTATATAATGAATAAAATGAAAAATAAAGAATTAAAAAGAGTACTTTTAGTTGCGACAGGAGCACTTATGAGTCCAACTATAGTTTATCAACAAAAAAGTATTCCCGCTATTGCGCATGCTATTAGTTTGGAGGTAATATAATGATATATTTATACTCATTCTTATTTTGTGGACTAATTTGTATGATAGGTCAAATTATATTAGATAATACTAAATTAACACCAGGTCATATAACAACTATGTTTGTAATAATAGGTGCCTTTTTAGATATATTTGGAATATATGATAAAATTGTTCTTATGGCAGGTGGAGGTGCTTTAGTACCAATAACTAGTTTTGGACATTTACTTACACATGGAGCAATGGTTTCAGCATTTGATTATGGAGTAATGGGACTTATAATGGGTATGTTTGATTTAACTGCATCTGGTATTTCTGCTGCAATAATATTTTCTTTCTTTTTATCATTAATCTTTAAACCAAAAGATTAATGTTTTTTTTCGACAAAATTTACTCTTGATTTTATATATTTTTATGGTATACTTAGAAAGTGCGACTTTTAATAGGTTAATTTTGTAATCATTTTAAAAAATATGAATTAAATAGATAATGAGGTGTAAAAAATGGATAATATAGAAAATCTGAAATGCTTTATAAAAACAGATGGAAAAGTAGATTATATTGATGATGAAACAACAGTAGAACAATTTTCTTTAGATTATTGTAAAAAGAATAGTTTTAAAATAAAAAAATTATGTCCACAATATAAACAAATTATTTCTTGTAAAGAATTGTTAATTGATGAATTAGGATATATACTTTATATAAAAGATTTTGATGATTTGAGCATCATTTTTCCAAAGGATAGAGAAATTACTAAAGACCAATTAGAAACTTTAATGTGGTTATTAAATCAAGAAGAAAATACACAAGTAATTTATGTTCAAGATGAAGAAAAATCAGTTAAAGAAGAACCAAAGGTTTTGACAATAACTACATAATATGTTAATATAACTTCTACTTAAGGAGGAATATTATGGATAATATAGCTATTCAAGTTCTATCTGATAGTATAAAATCATTAAAATATGAAATGGAAAGCTTAAAAGATGAAATGAAATTAAATAATATTTTAAAATTATATGAACTTGGATTAATTACAAAAGAGGATTTTATTAAATGTACTGAAGGTACTTATTATGAAACTTTAATTGAAAAATCAAAGGTAAATGTTAAAATTAGATAATTTTATCATTTACAAATTTATAATCTAATGATATAATCTATTTGTAAATACGATGACGGGCTTGGAAACCTATCAGTAATATATTGTGAGAGATTCTTCTAGAATAAGTAAGGTGGAACCGCGGGTAAACTCGTCCTTATAATTCTAGGAGATTTTATTTTTTAGGAGGAAAAAATGGAAAAAATAGTTAATTTATGTAAACAATATGGATTTATATTTCAAGGAAGTGAAATATATGATGGACTTGCAAATACATGGGATTATGGTCCTGTTGGAGTTGAGCTTAAAAACAATGTAAAAAAATTATGGTGGAAAAGGTTTGTACAAGAAAGTATGAATAGTTATGGAGTAGATGCTGCAATTTTTATGAATCCTCGTGTTTGGGAAGCAAGTGGACATGTTGGAAGTTTTACAGACCCATTAGTAGATTGTAAGGAATGTAAAACTAGACATAGAGCAGATAATTTAATTTCTGGTTTTACAGATAAAGTAAATCCTGATACTTTAACAGATGAAGAAATGATTAAATATATAAGAGATAATAAAATACCTTGTCCAAAATGTGGTAAAAGCAATTATACTGATATTAGGGAATTTAATTTAATGTTTGAAACTAATAGAGGAGTTGTTAAAGATTCAAGTAGTCTTGTATATTTAAGACCAGAAACTGCACAAGGTGAATTTGTAAATTTTTTAAATGTTTATAGAACTGCTAGAGCAAAAATACCTTTTGGAATAGGTCAAATAGGAAAATCTTTTAGAAATGAAATAACTCCAGGTAATTTTACATTTAGAACAATTGAATTTGAACAAATGGAACATCAATTATTTTGTAAAGAAGGAACTGATAGTGAGTTTTATAAACAATATAAAGAAAAAGCAATGAATTTTTTATATGATTTAGGAATAAAAAAAGAAAATTTAAGATTTAAAGACCATGATAAATTAGCGCATTATGCTAAAGAAGCATGCGATATAGAATATTTATTCCCATTTGGTTTTGGTGAACTTTGGGGTACACATAATAGAACTAATTATGATTTATCAAGACATCAAGAATATTCTAAAAAATCAATGGAATATTTAGACCCTGAAACAAATGAGAAATATATACCATATGTAGTGGAATCATCAGTAGGATGTGATAGGCTTACACTTGCTATATTATGTGATGCATATGAATGTCAAACTTTAGAAAGTGGAGATACAAGAGAAATAATGCATTTTCATCCTGCTTTAGCGCCTTACAAAGCTTGTGTTTTACCACTTGTTAAAAAAATTCATAGTGAAAAAGCTTTAGAAGTATATAATATGCTTTGTAAAAACTTTATGGTAACATATGATGAAAGTGGAAATATAGGTAAAAGATATAGAAGACAGGATGTTATTGGAACTCCATATTGTATAACTATAGATGATGATACATTAAATAATAATACAGTTACTATTAGAGATAGGGATACAATGGAACAAATAACATTAAAAATAGATGAACTTGTTAATTATATATCAAATAATATTAAATTTTAGCTAAAAGAAAATAAAAAAGTATTTTCTTTTTTATTTTTTATGCTATAATTATTATGATAAGGTCAGGTTAATAGGAGGAATCAAAATGGGATTAAATTTAAAAAAATGGTTTAAAGATGAAGAAACTGATGTATTTGATGAAGGAGTGGAAGATACTTATTATTCATTAAAACCAGAAGAAGCGTTAAAAGAAAATAATGGTGGAAGTCAAATGGTTTTATGTGAGCCTAGAGCTTTTTCTGAATCACAACAAATAGTTGACCATCTAAAAAATAGAAACACTGTTGTAGTTAATTTAAAAAGAATTACTTCAGATGACGCAAAAAGAATTGTTGATTTTTTGAGTGGAACAATATATGCAATAGGTGGGGATATTCAAAAAATAGGTGGAGGAATATTCTTATGTACTCCAAATAATGTAAATGTCCAAGGTTCAATTTCAGATGAAAGAGAAGGAAAAGACATTCATGATAATGATGATATAAATATCGAGTGGTAAAAAAATGTTTGAAAAAAAAGTTTGTGTGTGCTACAATATCAAGTAGTGCCAAGAGGTGAAAGATATGGAAAAATTTAATCGAGCACTTCGTGGTTACGACCCTGAAGAAGTCAATGCTTTTTTAGACCAAGTAATTACTCAAGTAGAAAAAATGATTGCTCAAGGTAAAGAGAAAGATAAAAAAATACAAGAACTTCAACATTTAGAAGAAGAAAATGTTCGTTTAAAAGAAAAATTAGAACATTACGAAAGAATGGAAGGTACCTTGAATAAAGCAATAATGATGGCTCAAAGAACAAGTGAGCAAATAAAAGTTTCTGCTATAAAAGAAAGTGAAACATTAATAGAAGATGCTAAATCAAATGCTAGTAGAATAGTAAATGAGGCATTACTTAGAGCTGAAAAAACAGAGATGGAAGCAAACATGCTTAGAAAAAATATAAATGTATTCAAACGAAGACTAAGAGATATTATACAAACACAAATGGATGTTATAAATGATATTGAAAAAGTAGATTTATAAAACATATGATGGAGACGATATATTATCGATGTTTAAAGAGAGTTAGTGGTAGGTGTAAACTAATAACTAAATAATATATGAATCACTCTTGATGTTTTTTATGGATAAGATAAAAACGGTAACGCGTTATAGTTTTAAGTGTATATTTATTATAAAATAAGGTGGTACCGCGGGAAAACTCGTCCTTAATTGGATTGAGTTTTTTTAATACAGTTATATTTTTAATAGTTATTAATAATTATATAATGGAGGTTTATATGGGAAAATTTAAAAGTTTAAGTAAAGAGGATATATACAATGTAGAACAACAAATATTACAAGGTTGGGAAAAAGAAGATATACTAAATGAAACAATAGAAAATAGAAAAGATTGTAAAAACTTTGTCTTTTATGATGGACCAGCTACTGCAAATGGTATGCCGGGAATACATCATATGATGGCAAAATTCCTAAAAGATACTTTTTGTAAATACAGAACGATGCAAGGATATAGAGTACTTAGAAAAGTAGGTTGGGATACACATGGTTTACCTGTTGAATTACAAGTAGAAAAAGAACTAGGTTTTACAGGTAAAAAAGACATTGAAAAATATGGTATAAAAGAATTTAATCAAAAATGTAGAGAAAGTGTATGGAAAAATGAAAGTGCATTTTCAGATTTAACTAAAAAAATGGGTCAATTTATAGACCTTAAAAATCCTTATGTTACTTACGATAATAATTACATTGAAACAGAATGGTGGATACTTAAAAAATTCTTTGACGAAGGATTATTTTATGAAGGACATAAAATACTTCCATATTGTCCAAGATGTGGTACAGGACTTGCTTCTCATGAGGTAGCGCAAGGTTATAAAGAAGATACAGTTAATACTGTTATTGTTCCAATGAAGAAAAAAGATGAAGATGCTTACTTTTTAGTATGGACAACAACACCATGGACTTTAATAGCGAATGTTGCTTTATGTGTAAATCCAAATGAAGAATATGTAAAAGTAGAAAGTCAAGGATATAAGTTTATTTTAGCGAAAAAATTAGCTTCTAAAGTATTAGGGGACGAATATAAAGTATTAGAAACATATAAAGGCTCTGAACTTGAATATGTAGAATACGAACAATTAATACCTGAAATAGATGTAAAAGGAAAAGCATTTTTTGTAACAAATGATGAGTATGTAACAATGGAAGATGGAACAGGTATAGTTCATATCGCGCCTGCATTTGGAGAAGATGATGCTAAAGTAGGTAAAAACTATAATTTACCATATGTTAATCCAGTAGGAGAAGATGGAAAATATTTAGTTGGGCCATGGAAAGATATGTTAGTATTTGATGCTGATATAGAAGTAATAAAATACTTAAAAGAAAACGATAAATTATTTAAAAAAATTAAAATGGTACATAATTATCCACATTGTTGGAGATGTGATACACCACTTTTATATTATTCTAAACCATCATTTTATCTTGAAGTTACAAAATTAAAAGATAAAATAATAGAAAACAATAAAAAAGTTAATTGGTATCCTTCTTATATAGGAGAAAAAAGATTCGCAAATTGGTTAGAAAACTTAAATGATTGGGCAATATCTAGAAATAGATATTGGGGTACACCACTTCCTTTATGGAGATGTAGTTGTGGTCATGAAGAAATGATTGGCTCAAGAGAAGAATTAAAAGAAAAAGCAATGGAAGATATAGATGCAAAAACTATAGATTTGCATAGACCTTATGTTGATGAAATACATATAAAATGTAAGGAATGTGGAAACTCTATGACAAGAGTAACGGATGTAATAGATTGTTGGTTTGATTCAGGTTCAATGCCATTCGCACAATATCATTATCCATTTGAAAATCAGAACTTATTTGAAGACCAATTCCCAGCAGACTTTATTTCAGAAGGTATAGACCAAACAAGAGGATGGTTTTATGTATTATTAGTTATTTCTACATTTGTAAAAGGAACAAGCCCTTATAAAAATGTTTTAGTAAATGATTTATTATTAGATAAATATGGTAAAAAAATGCATAAAAGTAAAGGGAATGCAATTAATCCATTTAGTTTAATTGAACAATATGGAGCAGATACTATAAGATTTTATTTACCTTATACATCTCCTGTTTGGACACCAATTAAATTTGATGAAGAAGGATTAAAAGAAATATATTCAAAATATATAAATACATTTAAAAATACTTATTCTTTCTTTGAAATGTATGCTAATGCAGATAATGTAGACCCAAGAGAATATAGTGTAGATATTAAAGATAGGGATATAACAGATAGATGGTTAATTTCTAAATTAAATAAATTAATTAAAGATGTTACATTAGCGTATGAAGAATATGATTTAAATAAAATAACTAAGTACATAATAACATTTTTAAACGATGATTTATCTAATTGGTATATAAGAAGTAATAGAAGAAGATTTTGGGAAAGTGAATTAACAGATTCTAAAAAAGCAGTTTATTTAACAACATATGAAACCCTACTTACATTAACTAAATTAACCGCTCCTATAACACCTTATATATCAGAAGAAATATATAGATGTTTAACAGATAAAAAATCAGTTCATTTAGAAGATTTCCCTAAATATGATAATACATTAATAGATGAAAAAGTAGAAGAACAAATGGATTTAATAAGAGATATTTGTTCACTTGGAAGATTTGCTCGTGAAGAAGTTAAAATAAAAGTAAGACAACCAATTAGTGAATTAATACTAGATTCTTCTTATGAGAAAATAATATCTAATTTATATACTATAATTGAAGAAGAGTTAAATGTTAAAAAAATAGTATTTATCAAAGAAATGGATAAATATATGGAATATATAATTAAACCAAACTTTAGAGAAGTTGGAAAGTTATTTGGACCAAAAGTTAATATGTTTGCAGAAACTTTAAAAACATTAACACATGAACAAATTTCAACACTAAGAGAAAAAGAAATAACTATAAACTTTGATGGCCAAGAACTTGTAGTAACTCCTAATATGGTTGATATAAATGTAAAAGTTAAGGAAGGATATTGTTCTTCAAATAATGGAAAAACATTTGTAATATTAAATACAGAATTAACAGAAGATTTAATAATAGAAGGTATTGCAAGAGAATTAATAAGAAAAATTCAAAGTATAAGAAAAGAAATGGACTTAGTAATTACTGACAGAATAAATGTTTATTATAATGGAAATGAAAAATTAGAAAAAACATTACAAAATCATTCAGACTTTATAAAAAATGAAACTTTAACACTTTCATTAATTAAAGATGAAACTTTAACTGAAGTATATGATATAAATGATATAAATGTTTATTTAAAAGTAGAAAAAGCCTAAATTAAAATAAATCATGCATTTTGCATGAGTTAGTGTAGAATAAGTGTGGAGATTTTTCTCCTAAAAAATAGTTTTATAATTAAACTCATTTTAAAAGATATTTG
>CANRFG010000026.1 GCA_947629815.1 uncultured Bacilli bacterium | reverse complement strand
GAAATCTTTTTGGCATGGGATACTTTCCATTTATAACTTTCTATTAAAAATCTATTGACTTTTAATAGTTAGTCACCCCATTATTTGTCTTTGTAAAAAACATCAATTTTATAATTTAAATGGTCATATGCTTCCTGCATCTTCTCAATCTTTTTTCTTAAATTTTCTCTTTCACGTTTTAATAATTCCTTACGCTCTTTTTCGGTTTTCTTTCCTTTCGCAAACAAATCAATATATTCTTTTAATACCTCAATTGATAAACCAGCACTACGCATACATTTCACAAACTCAATTCTTTTTAAATCTTCTTCGGTATAATCACGAATACCACTCTTATTCTTTTTAATGGGACCAATTAATCACACTTTTTCATAATATCTTAACGTATCATTAGTTAAATCATACTTTTCACTAACTTCTTTTATCGTCATATTATCACCTTCTAATCCCTAATTATTATATAACTTAGAGTTAACTTTAAGTCAATATAAAACAAAAAAAGAACTAAAAAGTTCTATTTTTTAATTTTTCTCTTAATTTTTCTTAAAAAATCACGCATATTTATCTTTTGCTTATTTGGTATTTTTACCTTTTTACCATTATAAGAATATATAATTTTTCTCTTTAGTAATGAATAATTTATTTCTAATTTATCATTTTCAACATCATCAACAATGCTCTTGGTAACATCAAAAGGTTGACTCAAGAGAGAGAAAAGAATTATTTTATTTGATAAAGGTCTCTTTTTATCTTTTATATATCCACTTTCATTTTTATAATTTTCACTTATCTTTCGATAACATATAAAGTTACCATTATGTACATCAGGAACTAAAATGTCATTACCTAATACAAAAGATTTAGTAAAAAATTCTTTGCACTTATTTTTTAATCTTGTTTTACGATCTCTATCTATATAGGCATAGAATGTCCAAGATATTTCATCTTCTTTTAACTTATTCAATTTTTGTAAATCAATTGTTGCTTCTACCTCATACTTATCCATTAATGAAGTTACGTCTCCCAAATAATTTGGTGCTTCGTTAGTCTTACACTTTATCTTTTTAGTAATTTTACCCTTAAATAATAATTGTTCATCAAAATTTTTATTTGGAACGAGTAAAACATCGATATCATTAACGCCAAGAACACTATTTACTTCAAATTTTATCTTTACCTTCTTATTTAAAAATTCAACTCTTTTCAAAGTAGCATCGCGACTACGACGATAGTATCGCGAAATATCTAACACTTTTTCCTTTTTAACAGGAATTGGAACATATATCTTACCATTTTTCTTTTGAGCTGGTAATGTTCCTTTTTGAACATTCGTTAACAATTCACGCATATCATCAAAATTATCATTTTCCATAAAGACATGAAGAGGAATATATATTTCAGCACGACGAAGATATGCCTGTTCATCATTGTACCATCTCTTATATATTTTTTGTAATTCACTCAATTGTTCTTGGGTGCATCCTAAATCCAAGAATCTTCGCAATGTCGTATCATATAATTCCGCTAATTTAAATTGTAAATTACTCCAATCTCTTTTTTTATCCAAATATTTTGAAAAAGATTTATCAATTTCACGCCAAGCAATAAGACGCTTTTTAGCTGTTCCATAAGTAACACTCTTCTTTTCAGATAAAAGAGTTATATTATTACCATCATCACGATAACAAACATAATAATAATTGTAATCACTCGCAACAGATATCTTTTTAGCACGGAAATATGCTTCAAAGTTGAAAACAGCATCTTCCATCGCCGCTTCCTCATTCCAACGAATATTTATTCTTTTCAAAAAAGCCATACTATACACTTTGATAGGACCAATTGTTCTAATTATTTTATCGTCATAAGGATCAGCAAATTCATAGTTCTTATCAAACATTGATCGTGCTATTTCACGATCATATGACTCTTGTTTAACAAGCATCATATCTGGTTTCCACTCATCGAGGTGATCGATAATTCTTTGAACAGCTTCCTCACCCATATAGTCATCAGAGTCATGGAAGAATATATACCCCCCCCTTGCCTTATCAATACCACGATTACTACCACGAGATGGACCACCAGAATTTGGTTGATGTAATGCTGTAACATTATCATATTTTTCAGCATATTGGTCACATAAAACTTCCCCACCATCAGTTGATCCATCATCAGCAATTATTATCTCAAATAAACTCTTATCACAAGTTTGATTTAATAATTTATCCATACATCTCATTAAATATTTTTTAGCATTATAATTTCTAACAACAATTGTTAATTTGTATTTATAGTCTTGTTTTTTCTCTTGCTTTTTCATTTTAACCTCCCAGAATATAAAGTTTACCACTATATATTTTCATTTTACCTTTCACACTAATCATTTGTCAATTACTATGACAATAAAAAACACGACACATATATGTCATGTCATTCTAAATAACTATTAATTAATTGCATTAATAAATCAATACATTTCTTTTTTTTAGGTATTGTAACATTCTTATAAGTAAACTCCCTAAACTTTTTATGATTGAATTCTCTCTTTTCAATTGCTTCAATAATCTCTTTAGGATCCTTAGTAAATAATGTTGGAATTTCATGTTCCATATCAAAATTCAATTCTCGTTTAGTCTTATATTCTTCCCAATCATATGCATAAATATAAACTGGTAAATCCAATAATCCTGCTTCATAAATTATACTTGAATAATCACAAATAACATAATCCGCAACCATCATAGCTTCCAAAGTACTCTTAAAATTTTGAATTACTCTTTTATCATTTGTTGTTACCTTATTAAGAGGATGCGGTTTATAAAGTAAATTATATTTAGAGAAATTAATATTTTTAATTAAATTATCAATATTATTACTATTACCAGCATCTTTTTTTCTAAATGTTCCACAGTATAAAATATTCTTTTTACCTTTAAGTCTAGGTATTCTTTTATATAATTCTTCTCTCTTAGCTTCACGATAATCTCTATCCAATAAAACATCAACTCTTGGAAGTGGTATTTCTTTGATAATATCTTTAGAAACATTAAATCCTTCAATAAAATCTTTTACAAAACTCATCGAAGAAATAGTAATACAATCATAATTTCTATGCATTTTTAAAGTTTTAGCAATTATCTCACTACTTCCCTCTTCTTTTCCAATCATCGCATAACCAAACTTTTTCATACAACCAATCGCATGCCATATTTGAATCACTTTTAAACTCTTCTTATGATGCAAAATACTAATGACGATACAATAAGAATCTAAAATAACTATTTTAGAAGTAGCTATGTGATACATTTGCTTAAACATGTGAAACATATATAAAAATCTATTATCAAGTTTCTTTGTTAAAACAACAATTTCATAGTCTGGTAAATCTTTTTTTAATCTATTTCTTATCAATTCATAATCCAAAGTTATTGTATTGCTTTGTCTTGAAATCAAAGTAATTTTCTTTTTAGTAGGAAATAATTTAATAATCGCATAACATCCTTTTAAAAAACAAATTCCTATTTTTAGTAAAAATATTTTCATCTTATAACCCCTCTACATCCTCATGCAATAGTATATAATTTATGACTTGATCACTTGCTAATACTTTATTAGTCAAACACTTATCAACTAAAAAGTCTTTAACTTCTTTTTCGGATTTATCAATATTGTTAAGTGCTGTCATTAATTCATCAAAATTATCACAAATAGTACCAGGAGCTACCTTATCAATAGGTCGATGAACACCTCTAGTAGATGAATATAATGCCCTATCATAAGTATAGAAAATAATAGGTTTTTTTAGAAGTAAAAAGTCATAGAAACAAGATGAATAGTCAGTTATTAAAACATCAGTAATGTAAAAAGTATCATTTAGTTTATATTTTGACATATCATATAAATACTTTTCTTGACTCTTTTTTATAGGTATTTCTTGTCTTATAAAATGATGCTTTCCAAATATGAATATGGCATTGTTCTTCTTACAATAATCTGCTAGGCGATCAAAATCTAACTTACTATAATCATAATATGCATTATATTGATCACTTCCACGATAAGTAGGTGCAAAATTAATAATTTTTTTACCCTTAAATTGTGGAAAATCGGAATATAACTTTTCTCTTATTGCGGCGATTCTATCTTTCTCTAAGAAATGTTCCAATCTTGGCATTCCTGTTGCCAAAAGTGAACTTTTTTCAATTCCCCAAACTTCGGAATAAATTTCTTTTAGATTATTATTACCCACTAAACCATAGGTATATTTACGATGACAAGACTCACTTGGATGAGGAGAACCATCAATTCCAAATCTTCCATAACCAACTAATTTAAAACCGAATCCCGCATGCCACACTTGAACCAAAGTTGTCTTTTTATGAAGATTTAAAGAAGAAAAAATAGGTACATAGTCATCAACAAAAATATAATCTTGACGCGCTACTAAAGTAATTACTTTTAACCATCTAAAAGGATTTTGACTCTTCTTTTTAAAGATATTTCTAAAACTATAAGATATTTTAAACTTTTGATCTAATCCTCTTTCTTTTAAACGCGTATCAATAGCTTCCAAATTATCCATTATGTGATCACGATTTTCTGACATGAACAAGATTCTTTTTCCATTTTTAGGAGTTATATGACTAACTATTTGATAATAACAATTCAAAACCTTTTTTGATAACATGACCATTCCTAAACGAAGGGACTCCTTTTTGGAATCTGCTGATTTTATCTCTGACCATTTACGTTTATGAGGTTTAAAATTCTTTTGATAATAATCGACATGCATTGATAAATAATATTTATCTAACAATTCTCTATCTTCTTTATTCTTTGAAACATTAAAAGTTATAACGTATGCATAAAAGTTCTTAGCATATGGAAATATTCTTGAATATTCTTCAATATTAAATAAAATATCTTCTGATATATTGGGAGTATTAGATAAATCATCATCAACGACAAAAACCCAATTACCACTTTTTAATAAATCTCTTCCTTCAGCAATTGTTATATTCATTTTTGCACGATACTTATATTTATCAATCTTTTTAGTATCAAAAATATGTTTTTCTATTATTTTTGGACTATCTTTTTTATTATTTTCTAATCTAACAATTGATAATTTAACATCAACATGTGAATCATACTCAATAAATAAATAAGTTCTCTTCCAAAAAATATTAGTAATAGTTACCTTATTTTTAAGCATATTTTCTCGACTCCCTACTAACTCAATTATAATACAAATAACCTTAAACCTCAACAATTTATAACGTAATAATAACAACTAATTATAATTGCATTTCATTGACTGTTCTTTTTGATAGTGATACAATTCAACTAGTAGATTTTATATATAAAAAGAAGGAATGATGTTAGATGCTAGGAATAATTTATATACTAAATACTGATGACTATGAAGAGTCATTGAAAAGTTTTATCAAGAATCTAAAAAAAGACGTAAAATTATTGATTATTAACAAGCTTGAATCAGATGAAATTATTGAGGATATTGAAAAGTATAGTAATAAGAATATTAAAATAATAAATGGTTTTGATAAATCATTAAAGCAATGTATTGAAATTGGATTAAAAAAAATAGATAGTGAGTATATATATATTGCTAGTTCTTATATTGTTTTAAAAAGAAATGCTACTTCTAAAATATTAGAAGTTATAAAAAAAGAACATAGTAATATTTACTATATCAATGACAAAAAAGATAAAACAGAACGTCTTTACTATGCTTTAGAAGAAAATGAAAAGCCAAATAAACATAGTGAATATATTTATTTAGATAAATGTGTTCTTGCTAATATATCTATATATTCTTATGTATTTAATCGTAATAAACTCTCTTGTATCAAAAATATTACTGATTTATCTAATGGTGAAACTAGTGTTCAAATTCTTCTTAATGCTACCAATGATGAAGAGAAAATGTATGCTATTAAAACGACAACTATTTTAAATCAAACTAAATTATTTCTCCAACATGATTACCATCTTAAAGATTGGTACACTAAAGCAATTAAAGATATATATATGAAATGGGCTAAGAAAAAAGATTTAACTACTTTTCAAAAAGTACTCATATATACATCTATTTATAGTAAGATCAATGGTAATAGAAATGGTATTAATCATGAAGTATTATTTGATGAAGAATTAGATGAATTCTATAATGCTATATCTGAACTTTTTAAGTTCTTTGATGAAGACTTCTTCCAAAATCTAAATGATTTAGATAATACTGTTAAACATAGTTATGGTTATAAATATATAATGTTATGTTTAAAAGAAAAGAAGAAAAAATATTCCATTCATATGGATGATAAAGGTCTATATTCATTGTACAATAACTATAAAACTTACTTTGGATGCGACTACATTAATATAAATGCTATGAATTATGAAAAGAATAAGTTAGTAATTGATGCTAGTTTTGATTATATCCAACTATATGATTATAAAAAAGATAGTATTCGTGCTTTTGTTAATGATAAAGAAGTACCAATAAAAAAGACTGAAATATATTCTTTGACAAAACACTTTGCTAAACCTACATCTAAAAAATATACTTTTCAATTAACAATAGATAAAATTGAAAAAGACTATAAAATAAAGTTTGTTTTAGATCTTGATGGAAAAGAATATTTACTACCAATGAAATTTGTTAAACCAGGAGCAAGATTATCTAATATTTATCCAAATAGTTATTGGTGTTATAAAGGAATTATTGTTAAATATAAAAACAATAATTTAATAGTTACAAATAATAGTGTTTTAAAACATATAAAAAATGAATTGATTTATTATATGGACTTAATCTTATACTCAAAGGGTTTATTTAAGTTTAAAACTATTTTCTTAAGAACACTTTATTGGATACTTAAACCATTCTTTGCCCATAAAAGAATATGGTTATATTTTGATAAGTTATATAAAGCTGATGATAATGGAGAATTCGCTATAAAATATAGTTGTAAATTAAAAGATAACATTCATCATTATTACATTTTAAATAGAGATTCTTATGACTTTCCAAGGCTTAAAAAAGATGGAATACCACTATTAAAGTTTAATTCGTTAAGACATAAATTGATGACGCTATATGCTGAGAATATCGTCGCAACACATCCTGATATTTTAAGAGTTTGCGGATATGGTAAAAACATGGGAGAAGCATTTAAAAATATATATAATGCCAACATAATATGTATTGCTCATGGTTTAACGATGCAAAAAAATGCTGAAGTTCAAAATAGAATTTATGATAATACAATGTTTTATACAACATCTAGTAAATATGAAGTTGAACATTTATTAAAACCAGCATATGGATATAGTAAAGATCAAGTTGCTTTAACTGGTATGGCTAGATTTGATGTTATGATATCTGACGATAAAAAAAGAATTTTAATTACACCAACTTGGCGAAGAAGTGTTTCTGGTACATCAAACTTCAACTCACCTAGAGGGTATAATAATGACTTTAAAGAAAGTGCTTATTACAAAATTTATAACTCTTTAATCAATGATAAAAAATTAATCGATTGTGCTAAAAAGACAGGATATAAAATAATTTTCTTACTTCATCCAGCAATGAGTGCTCAAATTGATGATTATGATAAAAATGATTATGTTGAATTCTTACAGGCAACTAGTGATATTAGTTATCATGATATCTTATCAAAAGCAAGTTTAATGGTTACTGATTATTCTGGTGTACAATATGACTTTGCATATATGCATAAACCAATAATCTATTATCATCATAAGTTATTACCACCAAGATTTGAACAAGGAGCATTGAATTATGAAACTATGGGATTTGGTGAAATTTGTACAACACATGAACAAATAATTAGTCTTTTAATAAAATACATGAAAAATAATTGCCAAATAGAAGAAAAATACGAAAAAAGAATAAATGATTTCTTTGCTTTTAATGATCATAACAATGGTAAAAGAATATATGAAGCAATATTAAAGTTTTCTAATGAAAGAAGATAAATATAGAAAATTAATATAAAGCTTAATAAAAATATTCAGATACAAAAACAAATATTTTAGAAAAGATATTTGTTTTTTGTTTTTTAAAGCCATAATAAAACCACTATAAATTCTAGTATTGCTTGAAAATTATAATGGCAAATGTTAAGATATTATTAAGGGAGGTAGAAAAAAATTGGAAAACAAAAATAAGAGAACATACCTTTTATTAATGATGGCTGGAAATGGAACAAGATTTGGTAGTAGTATTCCAAAACAGTTCATTGACATAAATGGTGAACCTATATTTATATATTTATTAAAGCAATTAGAATCCATTGATTGTATTGATGAAATTACTTTGATAACTAACCCAAAATATTTAGAACAAACAACTAATTGGGTAGCATCTTTTAATATGAAAAAAGTTAATAATATTATTGCTGGTGGACAAGGACGTTCGCGTGATATTTTAACAGGATTAAAAACTATTAAAGAAACGGCGAAAGATGATGATATAGTTCTTATATATGATGCTACACATCCAATTGTTGACTTTGAAGGTTGCAATAAAGTAACAGAATTACTTCATACTTGGGAAGCAGCAACATTAGCTGAATTCCATTATGATACAGTTTATAGTATTAACAAAGATGGAACAATTCGTAGCGTTGTTCCAAGAGAAGAACTTGTAACGGGAGCATCACCTGAAGGATTTCGTTTTAAAACAATATATGATATCTTCGATAATGCTACTATTGAGGAGTTAAATAGTATGACTTCAGCCGGTGCCATTGCAATTAAGAATAATTTAAAAATGGCAACTGTTCAAGCTAAAGTTGTTAATTTAAAAATAACTTATAGTGCTGATTATGATAATTTTTGTAAGATAGCTCATATTGATAGGACAAAAGAAAAGTCTAAAGTAAAAGAAAAGGAGTAATAGAAATGAAAAACCCATTATTAAATATGGTGGAAAAACGACAAAATGGAATTCATTGTGGCATACCTTCGTTTTGTAGTGCTAATAGGATTGTAATTGAAGCAGTACTAGAACAAGCTAAAAGATTTGATGATTGCGTTCTAATTGAAGCAACAAGTAATCAAGTAAATCAATTTGGTGGTTACATAGGAATGGTTCCTGTTGAATTCAAAAGATATGTTTACAAAATAGCTGATAAAATTAAATTTGATAGAAGTAAAATTATTTTAGGTGGTGACCATTTAGGTCCTCAACCTTGGCAAGACCTACCAGAAAAAGAAGCTATGAAAAATGCTAAAGAATTAGTTAGAAGATGCGTTTTAGCTGGTTATACTAAAATTCATCTAGATACGAGTATGCGCGTTGCTGATGATGACACAAGCGTTCGTCTTTCTGATGATATTATTGCTCGTCGTGGTGCTGAACTTCTAGAAGTTGCTGAAA
Source organism: uncultured Bacilli bacterium (assembly GCA_947629815.1). Lineage (GTDB taxonomy): Bacteria > Bacillota_I > Bacilli_A > RF39 > UBA660 > UMGS872. The sequence continues at coordinate 2,110 of CANRFG010000026.1, read as the reverse complement.
AAGCTTATCAAGAATTACTAAAAAAAGATAAAAATGCTGTTCATCCTGTCTTTGTCATAGGTAGTGAAGTACCAATTCCAGGAGGAGCTAAAAATGATACTGGTGAATTAGAAATTACAACACCAGAAGACTTTGAAAATACTTTATTAGCATACAAAAAAGCTTTTAAGCAAAAAAATCTAGAGGAATTATGGAAATATGTTATCGCGGTTGTTGTCCAACCAGGAGTTGAATTTGGTGATAGTGAAATAGTTACATATGATCGCTTTAAAGCCCACAAATTATGTATGAAACTTCGTCAATTTCCTGATATTGTTTTCGAAGGACACTCTACTGATTATCAAGCACCAGATAAACTTCGTGAAATGGTTGAAGATGGTATTGCCATTATAAAAGTTGGTCCAGCTTTAACTTTTGCTGTAAGAGAAGCACTCTTTGCACTAAGTATGATTGAAGATGAACTCATCACTGATGAAACAAAAAGATCACATTTTATTGACGTCTTAGAAGATGTTATGTTGGAAAATCCTAAAAACTGGAAAAAATATTATAGCGGAAATGAATTAGAGCTTCATTTAGCACGAAAGTATAGTTTCTCTGATAGATGTCGTTACTATTTTAGTGATGAAAGAGTTGAAAATGCTACTAAAATACTATTTAAAAACTTAAATAGAGTTAAAATACCAGCACATATGATTCATCAATATATGCCACTTCAATATGTAAAAGTGCGTGATGGAATCATTAAACCAACACCAGAAGAACTAACAAAAGCAAGTGTAGTTGCTGTTGTTGAAGATTATAATTATGCTGTAAAACATAACTATATGATAAGTAGTATATTTATGAAATAATGAAAGGAAAGTTAACGTGAAAGCAGGAGTATTATATGGCATTAAAGATATAAAATGTGTTGATATTGAAGAACCAACTTTAAAAAGTGATGATGATGTCAAAGTAGAAGTTTGCTATTGCGGTATTTGTGGTTCAGATATTCCAAGAGTAAATGCTGGTTCAGCACATTATTTTCCAATCGTTCTAGGTCATGAATTTTCTGGAATTATAAAAGAAGTTGGAAAAAATGTAAAAAATGTAAAAGTAGGTGATCACGTTTCAGTTGCTCCACTAATACCATGTGATAATTGTATAGATTGTAAAAATGGAAATTATTCATTATGTAAAAACTATACTTTTATAGGTTCAAGAATTCAAGGTGGATTTGCTGAATATGTTGTTGTACCAAGTAAAAACGTCGTTAAGTTTAAAGATGAAGTTGACTTTAAAGAAGGAGCAATGTTTGAACCATCAACTGTAGCTCTTCATGGAATTAGATGTGCAGACTACAAAGATGGAGAAAATGTTTTAGTCATTGGTTGTGGAACAATTGGAGCTTTTACCATTCAATGGTTAAAGATATTAGGAGCTAAAAAAATAACAGTTTCTGTTCGCAGTCAAAGAAGTGCTGAATTGGCTAAACGTTTAGGCGCTGATTGTGTACTTTTTTCTACATCTGAAAACTTTGTTGATGAAGCTAATATGGTTACTAATTCGCGTGGTTTCGACTACGTCTTCGATGCTGTTGGATCACAAGAAACAATTTTTGATTCATTTAAGACAGTTGCAAATAAAGGTACAATCGCTATGATTGGTACACCTATTGATGAAGTTAAATTCTCTGTTAAAATGTGGGAATATATAAATAGAAAAGAATTTCATTTAACAGGTTCATGGATGTCCTATTCTTATCCTTTCCCAGGTTCTGAATGGACTGATACTAAAGAAGCTTTTGAAACTGGAAAATTAAAATTAGATGATGAAATGATTAATAAAATATATGATTTAGAAAACATTGAAAATGCCTTTGAAGACATTGATAAAAAGAAACCATCAGGAAGAACTTTAATTAAGATAAAAAAATAAGAACTCTATTTGAGTTCTTTTAATTTTATTTTTCAAGACAATTATTTAATTCTTTAGTTATTTTATCCTTATCCATATTTTGACCAATGAAGACTAGTTTGACCATTCTATCACCATATTTTTCATCCCAATCCTTTTCTAGTTTTGGTTCCATTTGGCGAAGTTCATCTTGTTTCTTTTTAGGAAGCAT
>CANRFG010000025.1 GCA_947629815.1 uncultured Bacilli bacterium | reverse complement strand
CAAAGAGATATTATACAACATAAGTTTAGTGAAATTTCTAATAATGATATGGTGAAATTTTAAAAAAGGATTAACATACAAAATTAGTTTTGTTGATTTAAAAAAAATTGTATGCTAGAATGATATTAAATATAAAATTAACATTATTAAGGTGATTTTATGAAAATAACTAAAATTAAAAAAGAATTAATTAAACAAAAACAATCTAAATTTAAGGGTAATATATATCATTATTCACAAGTTAATTTTGCTTATAATTCAAATAAAATCGAAGGTAGTAGATTAACTAGTGAACAGACTGAGGCAATATTTGATACATCTTCTTTTATTACTAAAAGTAACGATTTAATTAAATTAGATGATTTAACTGAATCTAAAAATCATTTTAAACTATTTGATTATATGTTAGATAATGTAGATGAACTCTTAACTAAAGATATGATAATTGAAATGAATAAGATATTAAAAAGAAATACCAGTGATGAAGAAAATCCCAGATATAATGTTGGCGGATTTAAAGTTGTCCCTAATATTATAGGTGTTGTTAATGTTATTAATACTACTGCACCAAATGATGTTGAAAAAGAAATAGAAAAATTATTAAAAGAATATAATTCTAAAAGTAGTATTACTCTAGAAGATATAGTTGATTTTCATTTTAGATTTGAGCGAATTCATCCTTTTGGAGATGGAAATGGGCGTGTAGGCAGAATAATAATGTTTAAAGAATGTTTAAAAAATAACATTATGCCATTTATTGTATTAGATACTGATAAATCTTATTACATGAGAGGTTTAAAAGAATATGAAAATGATAAAACATTTCTAATTGATACTATAAAACATGAGCAAGATTTATATGAATTAACTTGTCGGGAATTATTAAATTTTGAAATAGAAGAAAATAATTAGAAAAATTATCATCCTATAAAATTAAATTAAAATTTTGATAGGATGATTTTTATTTTCTTAAAAGTGTAGTATTTCTTATGTACTTCTTAATATCAACATAGAAATTAGGATGAATTTTTAAGTGTGAAATAAAAATGATGTATACACAAGCCTTTATTATAGTAATTAATAATGATTGTGGTTGCTGTAATAAATTTTAAAAAACATTTATAAACACTTATGACTATTGACAAATATTTGTTGATGGTCTTTTTTATAATATTTATATTATTAATAAAAACAATAAGGTATTTTTTTATTTTAATCTAACTATAATATTGTGGTATAATTATTTTAGAGAAAATAAAAGAAAAGGTGATATTTATGAAAATACAAACAATAGATGGTAATGAAGCTACTAGTACATCTGCTTATATGTTTACAGAACTTGCAGGAGTATATCCAATAACTCCATCAAGCCCAATGGCAGAACATATTGATGAATGGAAAAAAGTAAGAAAAAATATTTTTGATGAAAATGTAAAAGTAATAGAAATGCAAAGCGAAGCAGGAGTTTCAGGATTTATACATGGCTCACTTCAAGCAGGATGTCTAACAACGACATTTACATCAAGTCAAGGACTTCTTTTAATGATACCAAATATGTATAAAATGGCAGGTGAAATGTTACCTTGCGTTATACATGTTGCCGCTCGTAGTTTATCTACACATGCCCTTAGTATATTTGGTGACCATCAAGATATATATGCAACAAGGACAACAGGCTTTTCAATGTTAATGTCTTCATCAGTGCAAGATTGTGCTTTACTTTCTGTAGTTGCGCATTTATCAAGTATCGAATCAAGTATGCCTTTTCTACATGCTTTTGATGGTTTTAGAACTAGTCATGAAATAGATAAAATAAAAGTATTAGAATTAGAAGATGTAAAGAAAATAGTAAATTATAATAAAATTGATGAATTTAGAAAAAAAGCATTAAATCCATTAAAACCAATAGTAAGAGGAACAACTCAAAATGATGATATATATTTTCAAGTAGCAGAAGCAAAAAATAAAACATATGAAAATATTCCAAATATAGTTTACGAATATATGAAAAAAATAAATTCAATTGCGAATACAGATTATAAACCATTTAATTATTATGGAAGTAAAACAGCTAAAAATATTATAATTGCGATGGGTTCAGTTTGTGAAACAATAAAGGAATTTATTGATGAAAATAACGAGTATGGATTAATAGAAGTACATTTATATAGACCATTTAGTTCATCTTACTTAATTAAAGAAATACCACAGACAGTAAAAAATATAGCTGTACTTGATAGAACAAAAGAATCTGGTAGTATAGGAGAACCACTTTATTTAGATGTAGTTTGTGCATTAAAAGATATGGATTTTAATATAGTAGGTGGAAGATATGGACTTTCAAGTAAAAATACAACACCTGCTCAAATAAAAGCAGTATACGAAATGCTTGATAATCCTAAAAATAATTTCACAATAGGAATAGAAGATGATGTAACTAACTTAAGTTTACCTGTAGATAAAAATTATAAAATTTCTTCATCAGATGAAATGCTTATATATGGTTATGGTAGCGATGGAATGGTTAGTGCATCTAAATCTATAATTAAAATAATTGGAAATAATACAAATAAATATGTACAAGGATATTTTCAATATGATTCTAAAAAATCAGGTGGAGTAACACTTGGACATTTAAGATTTAGTGATAAACAAATAAAATCAACTTATTATGTTGAAAACCCAAAAATAATAGTTGTAACAAAAGATACATATTTAAATGATTTTGATGTTATAAGTAAAATAAAAGAAAATGGTATATTTTTATTAAATACATCAAAAACAAGTGAAGAAATAAACGAATTTATAAGCGATAATATAAAAGAAACACTTATAAATAAAAATATAAAATTGTATATTATAAATGCTTATTCTTTAGCGATTAAAAGCGGACTTGGAAATAAAATAAGTACAATAATGGAAACTGCAATATTAGAATTAAGTGATATAGTAGATTTTGATATAGAACAAAAAATAATAGAGGATATAAAAAATAAATTTTCAAGCAAAGGTGAAGATATAGTACAAAAAAATATAGAAGCTATAAGTAATGTAAAATCTTATATAAAAGAAGTAAAATATGATAATAATTATAAAAATAAAGAAACAGAAAATTTAAGTTTATTTGAAAAAATAAAAAGAAGAGAAGGTAATGAAATCCCTGTATCAGAAGTTATAGATATAATGAATGGTAATTTTGAATGTGGAACAAGTAAATTAGAAAAAAGAAAAATAAGCGAATTTGTACCATCATGGATAAATTCTAATTGCATAGAATGTAATCAATGTTCATTTGTTTGTCCACATGGAGTAATAAGACCTTTTATATTAAATGAAGAAGAATATATAAATAGTCCTGAATTTGTAAAAGAAAAATGTAAAAAACTTATAGGAAAAGAAAATTTATACTTTATACTTGGAATATCTATTAAAGATTGTACAGGTTGTGGCCTTTGTATAAAAACATGTCCAAGTAAAGAAAAAGCTTTGATATCAAAAAATATTGATATAGAACTAAACAATAATGTACAAAAAATATATGATTATTTAGAAGAAAATGTAAAATATAAACCTTTATTTAATATAGATACAGTTAAAGGTTCACAATTTATAAAACCTAAATTTATGTTTTCTGGTGCATGTGCAGGTTGTGGAGAAACAGCTTATATAAAAATATTAACTCAACTATTTGGAGATAATTTAATAATCGCTAATGCAACTGGTTGTTCTTCCATATATGGTGGAAGCATACCTAGTATTCCATATACATTACCATGGATAAACTCATTATTTGAAGATAATGCAGAATTTGGATATGGAATATTAAATGCTAACAATTATAATAGAAATAGAATAAAAAATATAATGGAAAAGAATTTAAATAATAAAAATAAAGAATTATTTAAAGAATGGTTAGATAATTATGATAATTATGAGATAACTAAAAAAGTGTATGATTCAATAGATTATAATGAAGTTCCAAAAGAATTATTAGATTTAAAAGATTATATTCCAAGTAGAGTAATATTTTCTATAGGTGGAGATGGTTGGGCATATGATATTGGATATGGTGGTATAGACCATGTACTTGCTAGTAATCAAAATGTAAATATTTTGGTGCTTGATACAGAAGTATATTCAAATACAGGTGGTCAGTCATCAAAATCAAGTAGAATAGGAAGTATTGCTTCATTTACATCAGATGGAAAAAAATCAAATAAAAAAGATTTAGCTAGAATCGCACTTTCTTATCCAAATGTATATGTTGCTCAAATATCAATAGGCGCTAATTATAATCAAGTGTTAAAAGTATTTAAAGAAGCGGTTTCATATAATGGGCCTTCAATAATAATTGCTTATTCAACTTGTATTTCACATGGAATAAAAGGTGGAATGACTAATAGTTTAGATATGAGTAAAAAAGCAGTAGAATGTGGATTCTTCCCAATTTTCCATTATAATCCAATAGAAAAGAAATTTTACTTAGATTATAAAGAACCTAATTTTGATTTGTATGACGACTTTATAAATGCTCAAACTAGATTTTCAATGTTAAAAGTTATTAATAAAGAAAATGCTTCAGAATTATTAAAACAAAATAAAGAAAACTCAATTGAAAGATTCAATTATTATAAAGAATTAAGCGAAAAATACCAATAATGGTATTTTTTTTTTAAATAAAAAAGGATATCGATTATAAGTATAGTATGTAATATATGAGGAGGGAAAAAAATGAAAAAATTTATACCAATATTTATATTTGGTATCTGCATTTTACTTTTTTGGGGTTTTGGTAAAGTATATGCACAAACATTAGAAACCCTACAAATAAAATATGTTAGTGATGTTTATTATAATAAAAAAAATAGTCACGAACAAAATTCATTCCAATATGCTACATATGATATGAATGGCAAAGTAGTATATTGTATAGAACCTAGCGTTTCAATAACAGCAGAGAAATATTATGGAAATTTAAAATTTGCAAATTCAAGATATTCAGATGAAATAAATAAAAAAATTGAATTGATAGGATATTATGGGTATGATTATCCAGGTCATAATACACTTCATTATAGAATGGCAACTCAAGAATTAATTTGGGAAACTGTTTCTGATTATGAAATAGATTTTTATACTAAAGAACATAGATTAGGAAATAAAATTAATGTAGAAACAGAAAAAAATGAGATAATGAAACTTGTTAATTCTCATTATGATAAGCCAAGCTTTGATAATACTACAGTAACAACAACATTAGGTAGCGAATTAGTACTTACAGATACTTCAAATGTTTTAGAAAAATATGAGGTTGAAAATAACGAATTTGCAAAAATAAATGGTAATAAATTATACATTAATATAAAAGAAGCAGGAAACAAACAAATAAAATTGATTAAAAAGAAATATGATAACAGCACAACAATTGTATATATAGGAAATGATGGCTCATCACAAAAAATGGGATATTTTAGACAATCTGATGATGTAATATCAACTATAAATGTAAATGTTATTGCAGGTAATGTTACAATAGAAAAATTAGATTCAAAAACATTAAGTATTAAACCAATGGGAGATGCAACCTTAAAAGGAGCAGTGTATGGAATTTATAATGAAAAAAACGAGAAAATTACTGAAGTTCAGATTAATTCTTCATCACTTGGAATAAGTAAAAATATTTTAAGTTTAGGAAGGTATTATATAAAAGAAGAAAAAGCAAGCAAAGGATATACTTTAGATGATAATATATATTGGTTTGAAATAACTAAAGATAACTTAAATCCAAAAGTAAAAGTTTATGAAAAAGTAATAGAAAGAGAAATAGAAATATTTAAAGTGTTTGCTGATTCTAAAACCGCTATATTAAAGGCTGAGGCAAATGTACAATTTGATTTTTATTTAAAATCTAATATGCAGTTATATGAAAGTAAAGTAACAGATGAGAATGGTAAATTAACGCTAACTTTGCCATATGGAATATATGTAGTAAAACAAATTACTGCTCCACCTGGATATGAAAAAGTACAAGACTTTGAAATTGTTGTTGATGAAACATCAGATGATACAATTACAAAAATAATTTCGAATTCACAATTAACTGCAAAGTTAAAATTAATTAAAGTAGATAGTGATTCTAATAAAATTTTAGTTAGAAATGGAATAAAATTTAAAATTAAAAACTTAGATACAGGAGAGTATGTTTGTCAAAATATAACTTATCCTAAACAAGAAAAAGTATGTACATTTGAAACTATCGATGGAACTTTTACAACACCATATTCTTTAAGTATGGGTAATTATCAAATAGAAGAAATTGAAAATCAAACTATAGATGGTTACTTATGGAATCCTAATCCTTTAAAATTTTCAATAAATGAAAATTCAAAGTTTATATATGATGAGCAATTTGGACTTATTTTAGAAATTAAATTTGAAAATAAAGAAGTAAAAGGAGAAGTAGAAGTTACAAAAATAGGAGAAGAAAAAGTTATTGAAGATGGAATTTACTATTATGATGAAATAAAATTAGATGGTGTTATATATGAACTTTATGCAGGAGATGATATATATTCACAAGTAGGAGAACTTATTTATAAAAAAGATGATTTTATTGGTAAATATGAAACTAAAGATGGGTATTTTAAAATAGAAGATTTATATTTAGGTAAATATTATCTAGTCGAAACATTTACATCTAAGGGACATATACTTGACACTGAAAAGCATTATTTTGAACTATTATATAAAGACCAATATACACCAATAGTATCATTAAATTTAGAATTTAAAAATTATTTAGAAAAAGGTACTTTAGAGTTTAGTAAAAAAGACTTTGTAACAGGTGAAAGTCTTCCAAATACAAAAATACAAATATATACTTATGATGAGGATGAAAGTGATAGTTTATTAGTATATGAAGGGTATACTGATTTAAATGGAAATATAACAATCAAAGATTTATTTGTTGGTAAGTATTATATAATAGAAACGCAAGCACCTATTGGATATAGTTTAAATAATGAGAAAATGTATTTTGAAATTAAAACAAATGGTGAAATTATAAAAGCCAATATGAAAGACGAAAAGATTATAGAAGTTCCAGATACTCTAAAAAATGAAGACTATAAGTTAGAGATAATGGCATCTTTTTTAGGACTAATAGGTATTTCAAGTATTATATATGGTAAAAAGAAAAAAGAAAGTTAAATATTTAATATTTGGTTTTTCATTAATAATTTTATCTTTATCCATAGTAATATATAAACATTATAGTAACTATTATGAAAATAAATTAGAAGAAAATAAAATAGAAATATTTTTTGAAAATTCTAAAAAAGAAAATAAAAAAAATGATGTAATTACTATAAATAATTTTAAATCGAATGAAAATTATATAGCTATTATAGAAATACCAAAAATATCATTAAAAAAAGGATTATATAATATTAATAGTAATTTAAATGATGTAAATAAAAATATTCAAATCTTAAAAGAATCTACTATGCCAAATGAAGAAAATAGTAATCTTATTTTAGCTTCTCATAGTGGTAATAGTAGAAAATCATATTTTAAAAATATAAATAAATTAGAAAATAAAGATTTAATATATATTTATTATAATAATATAATTTATACATACAAAGTAGTAGATAAATATGAAATAGAAAAAACAGGCTATGCTGTTATTAAAGAAAATACAAATAAAAAAGTTCTTACACTAATAACTTGTAAAATTAATACTAATAAACAAATAGTTATTGTATCAGAACTTATAGATGAAAAATCATATTGATTGTACATTAGTACAATCTTTTTATAAAAAAAAAGAGCAGCCCCCCTGAAGAACTGCTCAATAAAAGAATAAAAAGGGGTTGGCTAGTGTGATACTAGCTCCAATTCGCCTAAATCGAATTGGTACTGTATATAGTACTCACAATTAAGTACTTTGTCAAGACTTTTTTTAAAATAATTTAAAAAAATAAGGATTTTATTGTTTTAAATGGTATACTTATTATAGGAAGTGATTTGCTTGAATATAGATTGTATAAAAGGAGTAGGTCCAACTGTAGTTAAGAAATTTGAAAAAATTGGAATAAAAACTATTGAGGATTTAATTTGTTATTATCCATTTAGATATGACATTATAGAAAGAAGTAACCTTGAAGAATTAGAAAATGACGATAAGATAATAATAGATGGTTTAGTTGAAAATAATCCTAGTGTATTTTATTTTAACAGGAAGATGGATAAAATGTCATTTAGATTAAATACAGGAAAAAATATACTAAATGTAGTTATATTTAATAGAAGTTTTTTAAAACAAAGTTTAAAAATATCAACTAAGGTTATAGTAATTGGCAAGTATGATAAGATTCATAATACTGTAACAGCAAGTGAAATAAGGTTTGGATTGATTCCTAGTGAACCTAAAATAGAACCTGTTTATCATTCAACAAATGGTCTTTCTTCTAAACAAATATCTTCAATAATTGAAAAAGCACTAAACTTGGATTTTTCTGTTGATGATTATATTCCTAACAATTTATATGAAAAATATAAATTGTTAAATAAAAAAGATTGTATTAAATTAATTCACAATCCAAAAACTTTAAAGCAACTATCACTCGCTCAAAATACATTAAAATATGAAGAATTATTTTTGTTTATGATAAAAATGAATAGTCTTAAACTTTCAAAGAAAAATAAAATTGGAATAAAAAGAAATATAGATAAAAAACTTGTAGATGAGTTTATTAATTCTCTTGATTTTGAACTTACTAATGATCAAATTAAATGTGTAGATGATATATACAATGATTTAACTTCGATAAATAGAATGAATAGGTTATTACAAGGTGATGTAGGAAGTGGTAAAACAATAGTATCTTTTATCGCACTTTATATGAATTATTTAAGTGGTATGCAAAGTGCGTTAATGGCTCCAACAGAAATACTTGCTATACAACATTACAATAATATGAAAAATGTATTTAAAAATTATGATATAAAAATAGCAGTTTTAACAGGTAAAACAAAGTCAAAAGAAAAAAAGGAAATATTATCTAAACTTAAAGATGGTGATATTGATATATTAGTTGGTACACATGCCTTAATAAGTGAAAATGTTGTTTATAATAATTTAAGTTTAGTTATTACTGATGAGCAACATAGATTTGGTGTAAATCAAAGAGGAAATCTTAAAAATAAAGGTATAACTCCAGATATTTTATATATGAGTGCAACACCAATACCAAGAACATATGCCATAACTATTTATGGTGATATGGATATTTCAAGCATACATACAATGCCAAATGGCAGAAAAGAAGTAATAACATATTTAAAGAAAAATAGTGAAATGCTTGATGTTTTAAATAGAATGAATGAAGAATTAAAAAAAGGACATCAAATATATGTAATTGCTCCTTTAATTGAGGAAAGTGAGAAAATTGATTTAGAAAATATAAAGGCTTTAGAAGAAAAAATGAATAGGGCTTTTGGTAAGTTATATAAAGTAGGATTACTACATGGTAAAATGACTAATGATGAAAAAGATAATGTTATGAATGATTTTAAAGATAATAAAGTAAACATTCTTGTAAGTACTACTGTAGTAGAAGTAGGAGTTGATGTTAAAAATGCAACAATGATTGTAATATTTGATGCTTTCAGATTTGGTCTTTCTCAGTTACATCAATTAAGAGGAAGGGTAGGAAGAAACGATTTACAATCATATTGTATACTTATTTCTTCTAAGGAAACAAAAAGACTTGAGGTATTAACTAAAACTACCGATGGCTTTAAAGTAAGTGAAGAAGATTTTAAATTAAGAGGTAGTGGAGATTTATTTGGAGTAAGACAAAGTGGTGATATGTCTTTTAGTATTTCTAATATAAAGAATGATTTTAATATATTATTAAAGGCAAAGGAAGATAGTTTAGAGTTTATAAAGAATAAAGAATATATGAAACCTGAAAATAGTAATGTAAAGTCTATAATTGAAAGTTCAATTAATTTAGATTAGAACCTTGACTTATTTAAATTTTATATATATAATTATAGTAGCGTGATGATGTCACGCGGATGCTCTTATGATTTTTATTATAAGAGTGTTCAACCAAAACCCCCTGAAGAGAGCGAAAGCTCTCATTTTTGTTTGTTTTAAAGGGTTTTTGCGATATGAGATTTTGTCTAGGCGACATTTAGGCGACATTTTTATAATTAGCGACTTATTTTATGAAGTAATGTAAAGTTTTTCGTATATTATATTGATAGTTGAATAAGACTATTTCGATAATCAATTAATTTTATTTATTTTTTGCGAAAAGAATATTTTTAATCGTATATTAATATGATAACTGATATTGGTTATTTAATATTTGCAGCGTCGAATTACAACTTTGATATGGGATGTTTTATACGAGGAAGTGCAACCCCATTTTAAACGCACGATTAACACTTATAACAATAATACTATTACTAATAATCATTTTTTTAAAGATTCAATTTTATTTAAAGAAGAATAAAAAATTAGAGGAAGCAAGATTATATACAGAAACAAGATTAAATACAGAAACAAGATTAATAGTTTAAGATATTTTAACTAGAAAAATATTTAAAGAGATAAGATTAGGAAGACCTTAGTGCTTCCAACTTAAGTAGCTGGAGTAAGAAGATGCTTGAACAATGCCTTATTTAAGCGATATTGCTGGTATATGGGTATTTGTTCTAGCTACTTGGTTAAGGGTTCTCAAAGGGCTTGAAAGTGGTCAAATAATGGCTGTTTGAGAATTATAGAAAGGTACGTGTTATGAAAGCTGTTACACATTGGCTTATTAAGATCCAAAATCCTAGGACAAAGTGCATGCTTAGCGTTTATCCGGATGGAACCATATATGGAAATGAGCGCGGTCATAAGGTTTGCGTATTAACTGATGCTGCCATTGATGAGATACAAGCCTTAGTTCATGAGGATTTATCCATTATTAAGAATTATGGATATGATGTTCAGGATTCAACTGGATTGATTGTCAGGTTTTGGGATAAAAGCCAGAAGAAACGTCAATTGAAGGTTAAAGGTTGGCATTATGCTGAAGACGTTATGCGTGTTATCTTTACTGAGTCGAATATTGATAAGGCGTTCGGTGGAAAGGATGACCTGATTTCAGTTTTAGAAGCTTTTTATGGGGAGTACTCTGATGAAGAACAATAATAGTTGGTTAATCCGCTTAAAAGGGAAGCATACAATCACCATAAAATCGAACGGAGCAGTAGTTTATAGTCTTGGTAAGACAAAGCTGTTTATTCTGAATAACCAAGCATTAGTTGAACTAAAAGACATGATTCAGAGTTCACTAAATGCGTTGGAAGACGAGATAGCTGGTAACGAAGTTAGATATAATGATGGAAAGAAGCCAATCACAATTCATAATGTTTCACTATACACCAATTTATGGAAATTTATTTATGATCAAGATCATATTAAGTGTCCAAAAGATAATTATAGAGAGATTGCTGATGCGATAAATGATTATGTAGCGAGTCAGATTGAGTGTTCGAAAGCAGTGGTAGATGCTTCAATATTTGATATTTTTTATCAAGTATTTGGTGAAGCACAAGACCATGTGCTATTATCGCTTCTTGACCTAATTTCTACCAAGACGTCGAAGATTTATTATGACTCTTAAAAGATTTCTGATTTAATATATTATGATTGCTTATAACCAAATTAAGAATTATCATTCTATTAAAGTGTTATCTATATGATAATGCTTTTTTTCAAATAAAAAGTAGATTATTTTCTAATCTACTCATACAAATTTAGTGAATATTAACTTAATTTTCTTTTTTATTAAACATATGGCGTACTTTATCTATTCGATTA
>CANRFG010000024.1 GCA_947629815.1 uncultured Bacilli bacterium | reverse complement strand
TTTCAATAATATCTAAAATTTTTCAAAATAAAAGACAAATAAGTAATTTATTTTACCTATTTGTCAACAGTCTGAAAGAAAAAATTAATTTTCTTTTAATATTTTTTCAAACTGTGGTAATAAACCTATTCCATCTTTCCTATGAGGAGGTAATTGATATACATCATGTCCTGGAAATTCATTAGCCTCTATAAAACAAATATCATCTTTTGTAATACATACATCCCAACCTATATATCCTACTTCCTTAATTTCAGAAGCTGCTTTACAACAAAAATCTTTTACTTCATTCCATCTAGGAATTTTAATACCAGGTATTTTTACATTTGTTATTGGATGTCTTTCATATAAATTTCCCTTTTTATCTATTGCTTTATACTCTATCATTCCATTTTCTATATCGACAGGTACACATAATCCTTCATGATTAAAATTGTCAACACTATTATTGTTATTTCCAATTCTAAGATAGCATGCAGCAACTTTACCTTTTAAAGTAACAACTCTTAATGTATTAATAGAAGATGGATGTATCTTCCTTATTTCATCACATTGTATTACCTTTTCTTCTACTAATACCCTTTGCGTAGAATAAAGTTCATCATATAAAGCTTTCATATCTTTATCTTTTGTATCTACAACAATTACATCTCTACCACAAGAACCATCAGCTGGTTTAGCTACAAATATAGGATTTTTTTTGCAAAATTTTTTAAATTCTTCTAAATTATTACCTGTTAATTCAAGCCAATCCCTTTTTAAATACTTATAAAATTTTTTGTTAAATTCAAGTTTATTATGAAGCATTTTCATTGATTCTTTATCATTATATTTTTTTATAAATGAATTATTTATACCTCTAGTTATTATTGTTTTTCTTTGTTTTCCATTTAAATTATACATTTCAAATAAAGCATAATCTACATATCCTGCTTGATACCTTATTCCACAATAAATTATATCAAAAAATAATACTATTCTATTTTTATTTGTTTTTTTATGAACATCATTTATTGTTTTAAACATTCTTGAATAATCCATTTCAAAAATTCTTTTAATTAAATACTTTATTTTATTCATTTTCAACTCTCCTTGTAACACCTATTCCATCACCAATATCATAAAAAGTAGTTTTAAATTCATTATTATTTTTTAAAAATTCGATATATTTATTTATTTTATTAACTAATTGTCTTGTATTTCTATTTTGTATTCTTTCTTTCTGTTTAGTAAGACCATGAAAATTTAAATTATCTGATATTACAACACCATTATAATTCAAATTTTTTTTAAACTTTTCAAAAAATTTTATATATTGACTTTTTGCAGCATCTATAAATATTAAATCAAATTTTTCTTCTAATTCTATATTTAATGCATCATCATTTATTACTGTTATTTGATTTTCTAAAGAAGCTTTTTTTATATTTTTTAATGCTTCTTTATACCTTTCATTATCCCTTTCAATTGTTACAACTTTTATATTATTATTTACACACATTCTTATTGCAGAATAACCTATAGCTGTACCTATTTCTAATATTTTACTAATTTTATTTTCTTTTATATATTGCTCTAAAAACTCGATTCCATCACTTAACATTATTGGAATTTTATTTTCTTTAGCATAAACTTCCATTTCCTCTAATAATTGTACCATAATCCATCTCTTTTCAATTGTGATATTATATTAGTGTGTTCACTAATTGTTTTTGAAAAATATGTTTTACCATTTTTATCTGCAACAAAATAATAATAATCTGTTTTTGTTGGATATAATACAGCTTCTATTGAAGAAATAGATGGATTACATATTGGTCCAACAGGTAATTTACCTGCCATAGTCGCACTTCTTGTATTATATGAATTAGCTTCATTTATTTCTGAAACATACAAATCTCTATCACTCATATTTATTTTCGCACCATAATATGTTGTCACATCACTTCCAAGAGACCAATTAGAATTCAATCTATTATAAAATACCCCTGCTACCTCATTTCTATCTGAAATTGTTCTGCTTTCTAATTCTACTATAGAAGCAAGTGTAAGTATTTCATGAACTGAATAAGATGATTTTTCTAAATCTTCTTTATAAGGTTTTAATTTATTAGCCATTTCATCTAACATAGTATTAAATATTTGTTTTACAGTAACTTCATCTGTAAAAAATTCATATGTATTTGGAAATAAATAACCTTCTAATGAATAATAAATATTTGTATTTTTTATTTCATCTGTTATAAACCAATATTTTTCTATTAAGGAGTCTATATATTCTTCATCATTTAAAGTATCAAAAACATCTTGTTTTGTGTTATTTGTATTTGCCTCAATTATATCAGCGATTTGTCTCATATTAAGTCCTTCTTTAAATGTTATCATTTCTCCTTTTTTATATCCATTTTGTGATATTTCTTTTATTATATCTTTTACACTCATTGTCTCATTTAATTCATGAATACCATATTTTAGTGTACTAGGATTATTAAGTTTCACATACAATTTGAAAAAGAATTCTGACTTAATTAAATTGTTTTCTTTTAACTTAGATGAAATAGAATAATATGTATCTCCCTGTTTAACTTCGAATTGTTTTACTTGATTATTTCTACTTACAGGACTTATATTAGAAATATATACAAATAATAATATTAAAAAAATAATTATTAATAATAAAATCGAACCAACAATACCAATAAATACTTTAACTTTTGTATCTAGATCTTTAAGCATACTTCTAAAAAACGAGCCTATTGCTCGTCTCCATTACTTTCTTTAACTTGTTCTTGGATTTGTTCAAGTATTGTTTCAATTATTTTCCATTCTTTATCAGTTTCTATTGGTTTTAATTCTGTTTCTGCTTGTCCAGGTGTATATATAGATGCATATACTCTAGTATTTCCTTCTTCATCTACTGTATTATCTGTATAAACTATATAATTTTTCTTTGTTTCATCTGATTCAAATGTAAACAAAACTTCATACTCTATTTCTGTACCATTTTCATCTGTAATTTTAAAAGTCATTTTTTCATTTTCCATAATTTCCTCCTCTAACTTTATCTAAGTAAGTTTGTAATATTATATTTGCCGCTAAAGAATCAATTTTTTGTTTTCTTTTTTTTCTTGAAACTCCAGCTTGTATCATATAACTATCTGCCTCTTTAGTTGTTAATCTTTCATCTTGAAGAACTATTTTAATATTTATATTTTTTTCTAATATTTCTTTAAAATTCATAGTTCTTGTCGTAGCGTCTCCATATGTATTATTCATATTTTTGGGCAAACCTAAAACGATACATTCTATTTGTTCTTGATTTATTATTTTTATTAATTCTTCAATTATTGAATTATAATTTTCTTCTTCAAATCTAATTGTCTTATATGTTGACGCAACTATTCCTAATTTATCACTTATAGATACACCAAGTGTTTTTGTTCCTAAATCTAAACCTAAATATTTCATTTTATAAAATTTTTTAAAAGTACTTCTGTTAATTTTGCTCTATCATACTTTGTAATTTTACTTCTTGCTTCTTTATGGCTAGAAATATATCCTGGGTCACCACTCATTAAATAACCAACTATTTGATTGATTGGATTATACCCTCTTTCTTTTAATATTTCTACAACTTCTTTTAGAGTTTGCGCAATTAAAGCATCATTAAATTCTTCAGAACTATAGATTTTTGTCTCGCCCATTTTATCACCTCATAACATTTATAAGTACAATTTAATTTTAACATTAATTATATATTTAATCAAGTTTTATTGACTTAAATTCACTAACAAAATAATCATCTGTCATTCCTGCTATATAATCTATTACTATTCTTTCTAATTTAGTATCTTGTATATATTTTTTATTCATATTTTTTAAATATATTTTAAATATAGATGAATTTAGATTTTTATTTTTTAATGAATTTAAATAGTAATCAAATAATTTGTTAAACATTTTTTTTATTTTTATATGTTCTTTACTTGTATATGCAAAAGCATAAATATTTTTTCTATTAAATTCTAATAATTCATTCATATTATTTAAGCATTCATCTGATATTTTAATATAAGGTTTATTGTAACTATTTTTTATAACATCGTATATTATTGAATCTATAACTGTTGTATTACCATCTAAAGTAAGTTTTTTTATTGAATCAGGGATATCTTTTTTACTTATTACTCCTAGTGTTATTGCATCTTCTATATCTTTACCTAAATAAGCGATTACATCACTTAATCTAACTACACAACCTTCTAATGTCATAGGCTCTAATGTTTTTGAATAATTTAAATCATCATAACATTTTAAATATTCATAATAAAATTGTTTTGGTGTTTTTTGTTTATATGTGTATTTTTGTTCTATTTTTTCTCCATTATGACAAAGTATTCCATCCAAAACTTGTATTGATAGGTTTAATCCTTTTCCATTTTTTTCTAAAAACATTAAGTTTCTTACACTTTGAACATTGTGAAGAAATGGTTCATTTAAATATTTCATACTTATTTCATTTAAAGCACTTTCTCCAACATGACCAAATGGTACATGTCCAACATCATGCCCTAATGAAATTGCTTCTATTAAATCTTCGTTTAGTCCTAAAGCTCTACCTATTGTTCGTGCGATTTTGCTTACTAAATGAACATGTATTATCCTTTTAGTAATATGGTCATTTTCTTTAAAACTAAATACTTGTGTTTTATCCATATATCTTGTATAACACCTAGAATATATTATTCTATCTATATCTCTAAAATAATTTGGCCTAATATCTTCTACTATTTTTTTATATCTTATTGCATCTGTACTTTTTGATGCATATTGCGATAAATTATTTTCATACCTTAGCATATTTTCTTTTATACTCATATTACTTCACCATTTTAATTATAACTGAAAAAACAATACTATTCAAGTATTGTTATTCACAGGTAAGATTATTATCAACTATAAAATGATTTTGTAATCCAATTATTTTTGGATTACTTCCATTTGTCCAATTTATTCCATTTGATTTATATTTTATGTAAAATTTTATTGAATCATTTGACTGATTGGTACTTGAAGCTAAATCATAAGTATTTTTGCCTTCTGTTTTAAATGTTCCACCACATATGTTTATAGTTGCTCCTTCTATGGTATTAATACTTACTATACCTCCATTAGCAGCTAAATTAGTTGACTCAAACGTTCCACTTTTTATATTTATTATTCCATTTTTATTATTATAAACTGCAGGTCCTTTACTTTTTACATCAACATTTTCTATATTTATCTTATTTGTTCCTTCATTTCTAATACCAATTTGGTGAGCATTATATTCACTAGTTGTTTCTTGCCTTATTTTTGAATTCTTTATATTCAATATTGAATCACCTTGCGCTTGCATTGTTGCACTATTACCTGCTTTAGAAACATATTTTCCACCTTCAATATTTGCAGTAGTAGATGTACCATTTACTATAAATGCAAAATTATTTGATGAAACAACATTATTATTTATAGATGTTATACTGCTTGTACCATATACTCCTATTCCTACCGAATAAGCAGAAGCATTTGCATTACTTATATTTGCTTTTGTATTACCACTTACTTGAATTGCATCTAATTGTTTAGAATAATAACATCCACCATTTATATTTAATTCAGCTGGTATGTCTTTTTGTGATTTAACACCATAGTTTGCAATTGCAGAATTAGCGTCTGCATATATTAATAATCCACTTTGATACTCTTCTGGATTCATCGAATTACATTCATTTGCATTTATTGTTAATTTTGCATTACCACTTCCATGCATTTTAATTGCCCCATTTGACGAATAAGTTGTACTACTTGCATAAATAAGCCCATCTCCATTTATTGTTAAATCGCCTGTTTCATTTATATATATTAAATTAACTGGTCCAATTAATTTTTTACCATTCATATTTAATGTTATTTTTTTATTTTCTATACTTACACCAACATTTTCTTCATCTTTTAATAAAACTATATTATTTTCTGTTGCATCTGCATTATCAATTGCATTTTTTAATGTATTATTTAAATAACAAGTCGTATCTCCTAATATTCCACTTACAGTTAATTTATTACTAGCAATACTAGGTACTGCTCCATTATTACAACTAACATTTTTAACATTAGTTAAATCCATATCACTTATATTGATTGTTGTTCTCGAACCCATTCCAACATCTTTATTAATAGTTCTCCCATCAAATATTAATTTAACTTTTACATCTGAATTACAATAATCGTTTTCTGAAATCTTTGATGTTCCTTTTGTATAATCAATTGAATAATTATTCATACATAACTTAGCTTCTTGTATTTCATTTTTTGCAATTTTTAATAACCCTGCACTTGGAGATAACCCTGTATAATCTGCTTTTATATCTTCATCATCTATACCATAATTACCATTTTGTATATTTACTGTTACAAGATAATTAGATACTGCTCTTAGATATCCATCAGCACTATCTATTGCAGTTGCTTTTTTTGATGAATCAATTATATTCATTGTTGTAGGAATTATTATTGCCGCTAATGCTGCTAATATTACAAGTACAGCAAGCAATTCTACTAATGTAAAGCCTTTATTTTTCATAAATACCTCTTTTCTACTATAAAAATTATACCACATACTCTTTTTTTTAATCAACAAAAAAACAACACTATTCAAGTATTGCTTTTATTCTTCTTACACCTGCACTGCTAGATTCCTCTTTTTTAATCTTAAAATGTCCTAGTTCGCTTGTATTACTTACATGTGGACCACCACATAATTCCTTTGATACATCCCCTATAGTATAAACAGTTACTATATCAGGATATTTTTCAATAAACATACATTCTGCGCCTGACTTAATTGCATCTTGTTTATTCATTTCAACTTTTGTAACAGGCAAAGCCATCTCTATATATTTATTTACTAAATCTTCTGTTTGTTTTATTTGCTCATCAGTCATTTTAGAATCATGAGAGAAATCAAAACGCATTCTTTCATCAGTTATATTACTTCCTTTTTGATGAACATGAGGTCCTAAAACTTGTTTTAAAGCTGCATTAAGTAAATGTGTTGCA
Organism: uncultured Bacilli bacterium; assembly: GCA_947629815.1. Lineage (GTDB taxonomy): Bacteria > Bacillota_I > Bacilli_A > RF39 > UBA660 > UMGS872. Next base: position 6,441 of record CANRFG010000024.1, on the reverse strand, counting down.
GTATGATATTTTATATTCATATCACTAGTACTTGATAATCCACCTTTAAATTTAGCAGTCGAACCTGCTCTAGATAATTCTTGATGATGTTTAAATTTTTCTTTAAAGCCTTCAACATCTACATCTATATTTAATTCGTTTGCAAGTTCAACAGTTAATTCTATTGGAAAACCATATGTATCATATAATTTAAACGCTAAATCTTTATTTAAAACTTTATCTTTTAAATCTTTAGTAATTTTTTCAAATTCTTTTAATCCTTTTTCTAAAGTTCTATTGAATTTTATTTTTTCATTTTTTAATACTTCTAATACTACATCTTTATTTTCAATTAACTCACTATAATAATCTTTATATTGATTAATTACTTCTAAAGCAATTTGTTCTTCCCAATTACTATTAATATCAATATTTAACTTTTTAGCGTGTCTTATTGCTCTTCTTATAAGTCTTCTTAAAATATATCCTTGGTCAGTATTAGATGGCTTAATTGATGAAGGGTCTGCAGAAATAAAAACAGAAGTTCTTATATGATCAGCAATTATTCTTATGCTTTCTTCGTTACCTTCATAATTTACTTTAGCTATATCGCATATTTTAGAAATAATATTTTTCCAAATACTTGTTTTATAATTATCATCTACACCTTCTAAAACTGCCGCTACTCTTTCAAGTCCCATTCCTGTATCTACATTTTTTTTAGGAAGTTCTGTTACATTACCATTTTCATCTTTATAAAATTCCATGAAAACATTATTCCAAATTTCTACCCATCTTTCATCCTTAGGGTCAAATTTGCTTGGTACTTCATCATTACTTCTAAAATAAAATATTTCAGTATCTCCACCACATGGACCTGTCTCACCAGCTATCCAAAAGTTATCTTCTTTTCCTAAAAAAGCAATTTTATTTTCATCAATTCCTAAACTTTTCCACATGTCAGCAGAAACAGTATCTCTTGGTATATCTTTATCTCCTTCAAAAACAGTTACAGCTAGTTTTTCAACAGGTATTTTTAAAACATTTGTTAAAAAATCAAAACTATATGTTATACTTTCTTTTTTAAAATAATCTCCTAATGACCAATTACCTAACATTTCAAAAAAAGTATGATGTGTTTTATCTCCAACTGAATCTAAATCATTAGTTCTTATACATTTTTGATAATCACAAAGTCTTGTTCCATATGGATGTGGTTGCCCCATTAAGTATGGTATTAATGGTTGCATACCTGCTGTATTAAATAATACAGAAGGGTCATTTTCTGGTACAACAGGGCTACTTGGTATTTGCTTATGACCTTTACTTACAAAATAATTTATATATAAATCTCTAATATTCATTTTCTACATCCTCTACTATGTTATTTACTTTTACTTTCAAATCTTCTAAAGTTTTATCATTTACTATATAGTAATCATATTCTTTATAATCGTCTAAATCTATCTCAGTTATATGTTGTTGTTGTTCTACAGTAAGTCCATTTTCAAAATTTGGTCTAACTACTCTAACAGCAAAAACATTTTTAAATTTTTGTCTAGGTTCTATTACTTCTGATTTTAATCTTGCATCTGATATAATTAATACATCAAAAAAGTAAGAATATACTTCTATATCTTCTAGCATTCTTTTTACAAAAAACATTTCATCAATTTGGTTTCTAATAACAGTTGTACCTAATTGTTGTAATAATTCTCTTGGTTTCGTTTCATCTTTTCCATCCCAATTACTTATTTTTTTTGCATATTCTTTTATATAAGAACCATATGAAAGGATTAAAACTTTTTTACCTTTTTCCTCATATTTTTCTTTCAAATACAAAGCAGTGCTGTCTTTACCATGTCTAGCTTTACCACACATTATAAATATTTTTGGATTTTTCTTTTCTATTTCCATACAACTCTCCTTAATTAAACTTTAAAAAATTATATTTATTATCAAAATACATTATAATTGCTTTTAAAGACGCAATTATAGGTGTTGAAACTATCATACCTAATATACCCCAGAAATGTGCGAATATTAAAAGTCCTAACATTATTGTAACAGGGTGAAGTTTTGTTGTTTTACTCATAATAAGTGCTTGCAAGAAATTACCTTCTATAAATTGAATTACAACTATTACAATTAAAACCAAAATACCTGTTGGAATTCCCTGAGAAAAGGCTACTATAACAGCTGGCGCTCCTCCAATATATGGACCTGCAAAAGGTATAACGTTTGTAAGTCCACAAAATAAGCCAAACAATAATGGTGCTTTCAAACCTACAATTGAAAATCCTATTGATGTTACAATAAATACAAATAGTGCATCTAGTAGTGCTCCAACTACAAAATTTCTAAGTGAATTATTTACATCGTTCGCTAAAAGCTTAGTATCTTCTTGTAAATTATGAGGTAGCATAGTAACTATTGTATCTGTTGCGCTATCAAAACTTAATAGTAAGTAGAATCCAATTACTAATCCTACTACTATTGTACCTATTCCAGAGAATAATGATTTTATTATATTTACAGTTGCTGTTGGCAAATCAGAAGTTAATCCTGTAACAAGTTCACCTAATTTATTAAATACCTCTACCTTCATGTTTTCAACATCTATTGAACCTATACCAGATATACTATCAAATATTTTATCAATCCAAACTTTTACAGTGTCTACTATTGAAGGTAAACTTACTTTAACGAATTCATTTATTTGATCACTTAGTATTGGTATTATAGCGCTTACTATTATAATAATTGCCCCTATAAATACTACATAAACAAGTGTTGTTCCAAAAACTCTTCTTATACCTTTTTTTTGTAATTTTTTTACTATTGGGTCAAATAGCCAAGCTATTATTATACCTATAAAAAGTGGTGCGACTATTTCGATTATTGTTTTTAATATATAAAATATTCTTGTTTCTTTACCTAATACTAATAATGTATATATACCTATTATAATTATGAAAATATACAATATTTTTAATATTTTTTTTGATAAGGTTAAAACTTCATTAACTTTTTTCTTATCTATTTCTGTATCTTCTTTATTTGTTTTTTTCTTAATTAACATAATCCACCTCACTTTAATTATTATAACACATTTATCTTCATATTTACATTAAATTTAATAAATGTTATAATTCAATTTAGGTGATATGTATGTTAAAAAATATAATAGGTGGCATTATGATTGGAGCCGCTAATATTATTCCTGGAGTTAGTGGAGGTACTATTATAGTTCTTCTTGGTCTTTTTGATAAAACTATGAATTCTATTTCTAATTTATTTAAATTAAAAATTAGTTTTAAAGAAAGATTAGAAGCACTTAAGTTTTTACTTACTCTTATAATAGGCGTTGGAATTGGACTTGTTGTTTTCGCAAAAATATTAACTTTTTTATTTGAAAATTTTCCAAATCAAACTTTATTATGTTTTAGTGGATTAATTTTATTTAGTTTACCTTCTTTAAAAAAACAAGAAATGAAAGATAGTAAAATATCAATGGTAAGTTTTATTATTGGTATGCTTATTATATTGGCGCTTACTTTTCTATCTCCTAACAATAATAATTTAACTATAACTTTTGAAGAAATCGTATCTAAAGACCTTAATTTAATTTATATTTTAACTCTTATATTATTGGGAATGATATCTGGTGGAGCAATGATTTTTCCAGGTATTTCTGGGTCTATGATTTTACTAATTCTTGGTTGGTATCATCTATTTAAAGGATATGTTGCTAACGTAACAACTTTTGACCCTAAAATTATTATTGGTTTGATTTTTATAGCAATTGGTGTTGGAATTGGAATTATATTAAGTGCGAAATTAACAACATATTTACTTAAGAAACATAAAGTAGGAACTATGAGTTTTATATTAGGATTAATACTTATGAGTTCTATTACTATAATTCCATTGAAAGGTTATGATTTAGTTACTTTAATTACATCAATTATTGCATTTATATTGGGTGCTTTAGTCGTAACAATATTAGAAAAAAAGAAAACCTCTTAAAAAAATACACTTTTAAAGTGTATTTTTATATTGCAATAAGCGTTATTTCTGTTGGATATATTGGTGATGCTGTAAACCTTAAATAAAATTTATAGTTTGGACAAAGTTCATATATCATTTTAGGTATTTTCCACAAATCTTCATTATTATGATAAACAGATATTAAAAGTTTTGGATGGTCATTTATTATATGATTTTTCGCACCTTCTATTGCCTTTTGTTCAAATCCTTCTATGTCTGCTTTTATTAAAGTAATTTCTTCTTTTATATCAATATCTAAAGTTGTCATAGTAACATCTCCATTTGAATCTTTTTCAAGTGTATTTGCTGAAGGGTGTTCATTAGCTACAAGTTTTAATTTTTCTAGTTTATTTCCAATTCCTTTTTGTCTAAATTCTATATTTTTATAGTTTTTTAGATTTTCTTTTAATATATCAAAGTTAGAAGGCGTTATTTCATAACAATATATTTTTTTATAACTTTCTTCACCATAGTTTTTTATGTATGAAATGATAGTGTCCCCTACATATGCTCCTAAATCTACTATAACTTCATCTTTACATTTTAATAAATCTAAATCAAAATAATCATCAAATAAATATTCTTTTGATTTTGAAGTTGAAATAAAATCATAGTTATACCAATTATTTAAAATCGAATATAACAATCCTTTTGACCTATAATCACTTAAATGATTATATAACCAATTAAAATCTTCTATATGTTCAAATAAAGCTTTTTGTTTTAATTCTATTTCTTCGTAATTATTATTTTCTATATCTAGTTTCCCCCAATATAAAAATTGATTAAAAAAATTCATACAACTTATTTTTGTTTCGTTTGGTATTTTGTCAAAATTTTTTCTTATTCTATAATACAATTCTTTTTCATTTAAGGATTTTATTTCATTTACTAATCGTTTAAAGTTTTTATCTATAATATTCATTAAACCACCTATTTAATTATATAAAAAAAATAATTTATTATAACTCATAGTATTTATTTTTACCTACAAAAAAAGTTATAAAAATTTATAACCTTTTAATTATTATACTGTCATTAATTCTTGTTCTTTTTCTTTTAATTTATCATCTACTATTTTATTATATTTGTTTATTAATTCTTGTACTTCCTCTGTTGCTTCTTTTTGTTCATCCTCTGTCATTTCAGATTTCTTAATATCATTATTAGAATCTTGTCTAATATTTCTTAAATTAATCTTACAATCTTCTGATATTGTTTTTGCTTGTTTAACATAATCTCTTCTAGTATCTTCTGTAAGCGCAGGTATATTTAGTATTATAACATCCCCATTATTATTTGGAGTAAGCCCTATATTAGCGTCATATATTCCCTTTTCTATGGCATTTAATGAACCTTTATCAAATGGTTTAATCATCAATTGTCTTGCTTCTGGAACTGAAATAGTAGCTAGTTGTTTTAAAGGTGTTGGAGTTCCATAATAATTTACTAAAACTGCATCAAGAATAGCAGGGTTTGCCCTACCTGCTCTAATATTAAGTAATCTCTTCTCCATTGTTTCTATTGCATTTTGCATATTCATTTCTGTTTCTAGTAATATATCATCCATAATTTCATCCTCTCAATAATAGTATACAAATATGAGTTTAAAATGTCAATTATTTTATTAAAATCTTAGATTTGTATTCTTCTAATGTAATATTATTTTCATATATAATTTTTGCAGTTTCACATCCAACGTATCTTAAATGCCATGGCTCAAATGAATATCCTGTTATTTTTTCTTTTCCTTTTGGATATCTTATTATAAATCCATACTTATGCGCTATATCTTTAACTATTTTATATTCCATATCCAATTCATTTAAACTTGATTTTATTTTATCATCTTCCATATATACTTTTTCATAATCAAAACATAGTCCTGTTTGATGTTCACTTGTCCCTGGTAAAGCAACAAGTTTTAAAGCTTGTTCTATTCCCTTTTGATTTATAAATTTATTAAAAAGTTTTTCTTGATATTCATAACTTCTATATCCACTTGATATATCAATTTTATATCCTAATTTTTCAACATGTTTTTTAAGTTCCATCCATTTTTCTGCAACTATTTTATTTAAATAAATTTTTCTATCCACTTCAACAGCGCCAGGTATTATTGTTTTTATTTCTACTAAATCAATAGGAACAAATTTTTTAGATAATCTATTTTCTTTATTAACAATCATTAATAAATCCATACTTCCTCCTAATATACTTACTATAAATATATTATATAATAATTTAAAATATTAAAAAAGAACTTTAAAATAAGTTCTATCAGACTGTTGACAAATAGGTAAAATATTTTGCTTATTTGTCTTTTATTTTGAAGAATTTTAGATATTATTGAAAAAATAGTAATGTTTAGTGTATTTCTACACTAAGCATAATGGTGTAATGCAAATTTCT
>CANRFG010000023.1 GCA_947629815.1 uncultured Bacilli bacterium | reverse complement strand
ATGACAAGATTATTAGAAGAAGAGAAAATATTAGGATTATATGATGCAGAAAAACAAGAGAAAATGGTAAAGGATGCACAAATAGAATATGCAACTAAGTTAGGAAAAAAAGAAGGAGAAAAGATGGGCCTTCAAAGAGGGCAAAAAATTGTAATAGAAAATATGTTAAAACAAGGATTAGATTGTAATACAATATCAAAATATACAAATATAAGTATAGATGACATTAATGAAATATTAAAATAATAGAAAGTATGAGTTTATTCAATATATTATTAAGAGTGATTTCTGATTTTTTTTTAATATATATATTTTAAAAATCTGTAATAAATAATATGAGAAAATAAAACAAAATTTAAAAATTAGTGATTTTACAATGAAAAAACAAATGATATTCTTACTTAAGATGAAAGGTTTAAGTTATGTAGAACTATCTACAAATAACGAAAATATATAATCTTTTGTTTTTAGTGGCAATATATTTTACTTTTAATATTTATAAAATAGTTTTTTATTTGTTTTGTAATCAAATATAATGATTTTTTTAATAGATTAATGTATAATATACAGTGGAGGGAAATATGAGAATAAATAATATAGTTGTCACTTTTTGGTTTAACAAAATTATTGATATAAAAAATAAAATTAATTATTTTGAAAGTGAATTAAATGAATATTTTCATGGAATTAACTCAATAGGTGTACCTGCTGATATTAATCCTGAATATCCAAGATTAACAGCAATATCTGATGGTGGACATACAAAATTAAATGTATCAATGATAAATTTACAAATCGTTACTAATTTTGATTCACAATTTAATCTTGATTATAATAAATGTTTTGAATACATAAAAGAAAGAGTTTTAAAAATATATAATTTGCTAATTAAAAAATTAAATGTTAGTATTTTATATGGGGCTATATTAGTTTTAGGTGAAATTGATGATAAAAATCCAATGGATTTAGTTAAAAAAAATTTATTATCAACAAAATTGAATGGAAATTACTGCGAATCTGGTGTAAAAGTTACTGAAATAATAGATAATAAGTATTATAAAAACTTGACTTTTAATACTACAAAACAAATAACTATAAATAAAAAAATTGAACAAAAAGAAATAATTATTCCTTTAATTTCTTTAACAAGTGCTACTGTTGAAAAAGAGGGAATAGCAATTAGTTATGAAATAAATGATAAATACTTATTTGATAGTGATGAAAACTATTCATTGAGTGTAGAAAATTTAAATTATATGTTGGATATTGCTCAAAACGATGTATCTAATGAGATAATGAAAAAAATTAATAAGTAGTTTTTTGGAGGTGAATTATTATGTTTAATAGTGCTACGACATGTACTCCATATTATGGTATGTCATCTTATGTGGAAAAAATAAATACTTTATTTAGTTCTAATGCAACATATATCGATTCTGATAAATATTATAATTTTGTACTAATTAATAATACTTATAGTGATAGACAATATATATATGATTTATATGCTGATGATAAATATTTTGGTGAAAAAGAATTTAAAGCTGAAGAAAAAATTATTGAAAATAATTCTATTCCTTTAAAGGATAATTTTATGGATTATTATGAATAATAAAACATTTTTAGAAGAATTTATCGATTATTCTAATCAAATATTTCCAGCAATAGATTCTAGCATAAAAAATAGCATAAAAAATGCATTAAGACAATTTGATATAAACAAGTTTAGTTGGTTTACAACTAAAAATTTAGGGGGAATATGTCAAGGAGATATATTAAATAAAATATATTTTACTTTCCAAAAAGAAAATGGAAAATCAATCGTATTTCCAACAAAAGCAATGGTAATATCTAATAGTTGTGACATAGAGAATGATGAGTATATTTTATTAGCGCCTTTAATACCTTATTTAAATACTGATGAATTTAATGATGAACAAAAGCAGAATTTATTAAATAATAAATATAATGGTAAAATGTGTTTAAGTTGTTCTTCTATTGAAAATTATTATATCGATTTTTCTAGAATACAAAGTTTCAATAAAAAATTAATTTTTTATTTAGTTAGTTCTGATAAAATAAAATTAGAATATTCTTTAAGTCAATTTGGGTGGTATTTTTTACTAACTAAGTTGACAATACATTTTATGAGAATTGAAGACCATAATCTTTTTTCAAGCAGGTTGAAAGGTGTTTAAAAAGAATTTTTGAAAAAACATAATACAAAATATATTAAAACAAGGATTAGATTGTAATACAATATCAAAATATACAAATATAAGTATAGATGACATTAATGAAATATTAAAATAAAATATGGGTTTTTACTCATGTTTTTTTAAGTTATATATTATAACCTTTAAATATTAAAACTATATTATTTAAAAAAATTATTGACATTAAAATAAATTATTTGTACAATAATGGCGTAAATATTTGGGAGGGATATTTAATGAAAAAGAATTCTGAAAATCAGAAGAAATCAAAAAGTAAAAAAATATTTTATTATATTGGAATCGCAATTATAATAATTATTATTATTTTACTTTTACTTGTATCATGTAATCGTGGTTACAAAGTAGAATTAACTGTAGACAGTGAGTTATTTTATAAAACCACAATACATAAAGGTGATACACTAGAAAAAATTGAGCCACCAACAAAGGAAGGTTATATATTTGCTGGGTGGTATTTAGATGGCAAGGAGTTTGATATTACATCACCAATTACTGAAGATATTAAACTTGAAGCTAGATGGATACAAAGTGCTTATACTGTTACATTTGATTTAGATAATGGACAAGATTCAATCAAAAAAGAAGTAGAACTTGATGGAAAAGTTGAAAAACCTGCTAATCCAACAAGAGATGGTTATACATTTGCAGGTTGGTATGTTGATGACGAAGTATTTGATTTTAATACTAAAATCAATAGTAATACTAGTATTACTGCAAAGTGGAATAAAATCACAACTGCACAATATACTGTTGAACATTATTTAATGGGATATAATGGTAAATACATTAATACTCCAACAGAAAAAGAAGTTTTTATAGGTAAAATTGGAAGTACTGTCAGTCCAAAAGTAAAATCTTATAAAGGTTATACTAGTCCTAGTAAAAAAACAGTTACAATTGAAGAGGATGGAAATACAATTGTAAAATATTATTATGAAATTAATACTTATAAATTAACCATAGAAGGTGATAATGGAGTAATTGCTACTAGTGGAAGTGGAACATATTTCTATGGTGATAAAGTAGAAGTTAGTTATAAGTTAAAACAGGGTTATTCATTTGTTGGTTATAGTGAAAAAGTTAATAATGGACAATATACTATGACTGATAATGATGTAACAATTAAAATTTCTACTAAAGCAAATGAAGATACTAAGTATGTTGTTAAACATTATTTAATGGATTTGGATGGAAAGAATTATACATTAGATAATACTCAAAATTTAAAAGGAACAACAGATACTTATGTAACACCAGATGTAAAACAATATGAGGGATTTACATCTCCTAGTACAAAGACTGTAACTATTAATGGTGATGGTAGTACAGAAGTAAGTTACTATTATGAAAGAAATAGTTATAACTTAACAGTAACTAAAGATGAAGGAATAGATAAATTAGAAATATTAGTAAAATATAATGATGAATTTATTCCATATGAAACATATTTAAAAAATATAGGAATTGATTCAATTTACTATGGAACAACTATTAAATTAAACACAACTGTAAAAGATGGATATTCTTTTGATGGTTATACTACTAAAAATATTGAATTAGAAAATTCTAATGAAGTTAGTTTCGTAATGAATACTAAAGATATAACAATAAATGTAAATTCTAAAGTAAATACATATGCAGTTACTTTTGATTTAAATGGTGAGAATGTTAATTTTAGTGATTCAGAAATAGTTGATGTTAATTATTTAGATAAAATAACAAAACCTACTGATCCAACTAGAGATGGTTATGAATTCTTAGGTTGGTATATAGATGAAGAAGGAACTACTGAGTGGAATTTTGATGATACAATGCCACATAATGATTTAACTTTATATGCAAAATGGAATGCATTAGAAGTTCCTTATTCAGTTTGGCATATAAAAATGGGTACAGATGGTAAGTATCCTGAAATAAAATCAAATGCAGAATGTGAAGATAGTTCTTTATGTGAATTAGAAACTTCAACAGCTATAACAGATAGTTCTGTAGAACCAGATTCAAACGATTATGGTGTAGGATTTAAAACTGCTTCTACTATATCTCAAACTATAAAAGGTGATGGAACTACAGTATTTGAATATAAATATGAAAGAAATAAATTCAAATTAGATATAGTTCAAGGTACAGGAGTAAGATCAATAAATAGCGTAAATGGTGAAACTTATTCATCATCTAAAACATATGAATTTTATTATGACGAAGAAGTAGTTGTAAATGTGACTGCGATATCAGCTGGATATCATATAAATGCAGCAGGTGCAATAGTTACTTCAGGTGATGTTAAATATACAATGCCTGCAGAAGATTCTACATTATCAATTACAGCTGAAGGACATAAAATAACAGTAGCATATCATAATTATGATGGTGGAAATACTGTTAAAAGTAAATTATATTATTATGGTGATGATATACAACTTGAAGAACAAGATTATACTAAAGATGTTACTTTAACTATTCATAACTATGATGGTAAAGATGGGGATACTACAGTTAGTGGCGTTACAAATGAATTTTTAGGATGGTCAAGTCATAAGTATGATGAAAATGGATATACAGTAGAATTTACAAAGGACCTTAATAGTTTTGTACCTGGCAGCTGTCTTACTAAAGATATATATGCTGTTTATGGAATAAAACTTGCTGATTTAAAATCAAAACTTGATGAAACAACATCTGGATTGACATTTGTTGGATTTAGTTTGGATGCAGAAGGTACTAAAATGATAGATACTTATAATGATGGAACAACTGACTTTATTATAGATAATAATACACAAATATATGCTATATGGGATGAACAATATTCTGTAAGACATGTATTAATGGATACAGAGGGTAATTATCCAAGTATAACAAATGATGAAGCTTGTACAAGTAGTAATTTATGTGTATTAGAGACTCTTAAGGCAAGGCAAAAAAGTGAAGTAACACCTTCAGTTTTAACTGAAATTACTGAAACTATTGATGGAAGAACATATAAAACTACTGCTGATGTGGCTGGAACAAAAGGCTTTAAAGCTCCAAGCACAATTACTAAAACATTAGATGGTAAAGGTGAATCATTTGTTGAATACAAATACGAAAGAAAACAATATACATTAACTATATTAAAAGGAGATTATGTTTCTACTATTACAGGGCAAACAGAAGGATCACAACAAGTATCCGAAGATGATAAACAGGGTATTAAGTATACAAGTTATTATGGTAAAGTTGTAACAATAAAAGCTACTTCTAGTACTGCAGATGGATATTATCATCCTATTAATGAAGCAGGAAGCTTCAAAAATGATGGAGATGCTTTAACATTTGTAATACCAGATCATGATTATACTCGTACACTTGAAACTAAAGGACACACAATAACAATTAACTATCTTAATTATGATGGAACAAGTCCTATAGCTGTAGAAAATAATAGTGCAAATAATAAATTTACTTATGCTGGAGATAAAAGTGGTTATACACATTCTTTGAATACACCTACTAATAAAACAGTAAGTTTAAATGTTACTATCCATAATTATGATGGAAATGGAAATGATGCAACAACATCAGTTTCAGTAAACACTAATTTCTTAAATTGGAAAGTAACTAGTTCTGGCGCTACTAGTGGCGGAACAGTAACAGTTACAAAAAATGGAAGTGAAATAGAATTTAAAAATGCTCATCCTACAAGTTGTACAACTATAAAATTACAAGCAGAGTATGGAATTTCTAATAGTGATTTATATTCAGCTCTTAAAAATGCATTAACAAAAGAAAATGCAACTAAATTCACAATTGGTAGTAATAGTGAAAATGAACTTCAAAATGATAATGGTAACTACATAATAAATAGTAATTCTATAGAAGTTTGGGCACATTTTAATAGTTAATTATTTAAAAACATATTATCAATTTGATAGTATGTTTTTTCATATTTTTGTGTAATTTAAATATATATTTAATGAGTTATATTTATGACATACGAATTGGTAAAAATTAGTTATATTTATTTATCATTTAAGTCTTGATTTAATTTTCTTATAATGTTATAATTTTAATCAGACAGAGTATGTCGAAATTTGAAAGGAGTTTGAATTGTAAGAGAGAATTGTTGTGTAATGTTTTGTATGTTAACTAAAGAATAGAGGAGGAAAATTTATGAATGAAGAAAACAAAAAAACTTTGGCTGGAATAATAATATTTGCTGTAGTAGTTATAGCAGTTATAATAATATTATTATTAAGAGGTTGTGGAGCAAAAGAATACAAAGTAACTTTTGATTCAAATGGTGGAACTGCTATAAGTGAAATTATAGTAAAGGAAAACGAAACAATTACAAAGCCAGCTGATCCAACAAGGGAAGGATATGTGTTTGTTGGTTGGTACTATAATGATGAGTTATTTGATTTTAGTACTAAAATAACAAAAGACATGGTGTTAGAAGCTAGATGGGCAGAAATTGATGGCGATAAAATAACATTAAATGTAACAACATTAACATTGGCTGTAAATGAGGAAGGTGTTATTGAAACGACATCATTACCAGAAGGTGTAACAGAAGAAGATTTGATATGGTCTTCAAGTGATGAAAGTATAGTAACAGTAGATGAAAATGGAAACATAAAAGGATTAAAAGTAGGAACAGCAACAATAACAGTAACAACAAAAGATGGAAAATATACAGCGACTTGTGAAGTAACAGTAGCAGAAACAGTTACTGAATTAAGAATAAGTGGAGCAAGTAGTGTAACAGTAGGAAGTACAATAAAGTTAACAGCAAATAAGAAAGTAACATGGAAGAGTAGTAATCCAAGTGTAGCAACAGTAGATGAAAATGGAAATGTAAAAGGATTAAAAACAGGAACAGTTACAATAACAGCAACAACAGAAGATGGAGAAACAACAACAAAGACAATAACAGTAAAGGCAAAACCAGCAAATGTAGCAGCAACAAGTGTAAAAATAAATGGAAGTAAAAAAGAAATATATGTTGGAGAGACTTTACAATTAACAGCAACAGTATCACCAAGTAATACAACAAACAAAAAAGTAACATGGAAAAGTAGTAATACAAGTATAGCAACAGTAGATTCAAATGGAAAAGTAAAAGGATTAAAAGCAGGAAAAGTAACAATAACAGTAACGACATCAAATGGAAAAACTGCAACATATGAAGTTACAGTAAAAGAAAAAGAACCAAGTTATGTAATTAATTTAAAATTAATACCACTAGATTTAACAGGTGGTGGAATACAATATGAATACAATGTAACAAAGAATGGTGCTACATTCACAGATTATTTAGGATTTGAATATAATGGAACGAAGGTAGTAAAAAATCAAGGAACAGTTGCATCAACAACAGTAGAAAATGGCGGAAGTACAGCTAAGTTAACATTATCAGATAAAACAATAGTAACAGCAACAGTAGTAGTAAGATAAAAGAAAGGAAAGATATAAATGAAAAAGAATGGTAAATTAGTAACGCTTGCATTATTTACTTTCTTAATGGGTTCAGTTCCAGCATTTGCTCGTGAAATGACATTACAAGAATTAGGTAAAGAAGCAAGTGGAATTCAAAAAGATGCAGGTTATGTTTATATAATCGGAGAGTATGCATTTACATCAAAATTTAACATAAAAACAGAAGATATTATGTTATCGTCTTCAACAATAAAAGCTGAGGATCCAACAGATCCAAGTAAGATGGTAATAAATCAAATTACAAGAACTTATAATGATAGTTATGAAGCAACAGGTTGGAAAGAAGATAAAAATGCTTTAGGTACAGCAAAAATGCCTACAAAGGTTAATGTAAAATATATTGATTATCATTATATAAAAGATTTAGAAAAAGTTGATACAGATGCATTAGTAAATAATGCAGAGAATGCTGTCAGTACAGAATTATTTACTATAGGTAAAGTATCTAATGGAGAAGTAGCAGTAACAATTAAAGATGGAAAATTAAAAGAATCTATAAAAAAAGGAATGGGTTCTGGAGTAATACCATTATTGACAGGTATGTTACAAAATAAGCAAGTCCAATCAATAGATTTTGTTTATTTAGCAGATGATGGTACAAAAGTAACACTTACATTAGACAAAAGTACACTTGATACTTTAAATCCAGAAGAATGGTTAGATAAAAATTGTGAGAAAATATTTGGAAAAAGTTTTGATAAATTAATATTAGCAGATTTAATAGGTAAAGAATTTACTGCAACATTAAATTTAGCTGAAACAGACGAAACAGAATATGTAACTAAAAAAGATGGAACAACAGTAGCAGAATATATAGTTAAATTTGATGGTAAAAAGCAAGAAGTTGATACAGATAAAATAGTTGATTCAGCTTCAAAGAATACTAAACTAAATAAGGATATGTTTACTATAAGTTTTGATAGTGCATCACATATTGTAACTACAGATGTAAAAGATGTTTCAAAATCAATAAAAGAAGGAATGGGCTCTGGCGTAATTCAAACATTAATAGATGTATTGGGTGAAAGTGATGTGCAATCAATAGATTTTAGTTGTACAACTTGTACACCAAAAGTAACACTTACATTAGATAAAGATACATTAGGTGATTTAGATCCACAGCAATGGTTAACAGATAATTCACAAGCAATATTCGGAAAAGATGTAGATGATTTATATACAGCAGACTTAATAGGAAAGGAATTTACAGCAAAGGTTAATTTAAAAAGTTATGCAGAAAAGTTAGATACTAATCCGGAAGAATATATATTTAAATTTACAGGTAAATTAAAAGAAATAAATGTAGATGAAATAGTAAAAAATGCTACAACAGATGGAACAAGTAAGTTAAATAAAAGTATGTTTACTACAACTTATTCTGATGGTAAAGTGAGTGTAACTATAGTAGATGTTTCAAAATCAATAAAAGAAGGAATGGGCTCTGGCGTAATTCAAACATTAATTGATGTATTGAGTAAAAGTGATGTGCAATCAATAGATTTTAGTTGTACAACTTGTACATCAGAAGTAACACTTACATTAGATAAAGATACATTAGGTGATTTAGATCCACAGCAATGGTTAACAGATAATTCACAAGCAATATTCGGAAAAGATGTAGATGATTTATATACAGCAGATTTGATTGGTAAGTCATTTACTGCAAAAGTTAACTTAAAAAGTTATGCACAAAAGGTAGCTGGAAATAAAGAAGAATATACTTTTAACTTTAGTGGTACTTTAAACCAAGTAAAATCAGAAGATTTAGCTAATAGTATTAAAGAAAAAATAAATGCTGGTAAAGTTTATACTATAGGAGAAGTACAAGGAAATAATATAGAGGTAACTGCAAACGATTCTGATACTCCAATAAAAGAAGGAATGGGTTCAGGAATAATTAAAGCATTAATAGATGTATTAAGTAATACTAATGTACAATCAATAGATTTCAGTTGCACAAATTGTACATCAGAGGTAACACTTACATTAGATAAAGATACATTAGGTGATTTAGATCCACAACAATGGTTAACAGATAACTCACAAGCAATATTTGGAAAAGAATATTCAGAACAGATAACAAATACAGATTTAAATAATAAAACATTTAAAGTAACAGTTAATTTAAAAAGTTATGCGGAATTTGCAGGTGATAGTAGTCAAACTACTACTTATGATGTAACTATTAAATTAGCTACTCGTAAAGTAACTTTAAATTATAATAATGGAAGTACAACTCCATCAACTACTACAGAAGTAGTTGATGGTTCTTCATTTGCTGAACCATTAAAACCAACTTGGGATGGCCATGAATTTAAATTTTGGTATGTTGATGGTCAAGATGAAACAGCATATAATTTTTCAACTAAAGTAAAAAGTGATATTACTTTAAAAGCAAAATGGGCCTTACTAACAAAAAGCGAAAATTATATTTTAGAAAAACATGTTTCAGGTCAAACAGCAGGTAATTTTGAATCTGAATATGATGAGGCACAAAAAATAGTCAATATTACAGTTACAAAACCTTCAGAGGATATTTCTTCAATAGCGCTTGTTAGTGATGTTAAAGAACTTTTAGAAAAAGAGGAAGTAGAAAAAGTTGTAATAACTTATGATGGTATATCAAAAGAATTTACAAATCCTGAAACTGCAGAATCAGAAGTTATTACACTTTTAGAACAAATAGCAAATAATACATTAGTTAAGGTTAGATTACTTTCAGTAGCAGAACCAGGATCAACTTTAAAGGCTTTAGATGGTAAAACATTAGAAGTAAAAGTTGTTATTGATCCAGATGATGCTAAAGTAGATAACAATGAAAAATTAACTGAAATAAGTTATAAAATTTCATTTGATGTTTTAACACATAAAGTAACACTTAATTATGCAGATGATGAAACAGAACAAAAAGTTTTAGATATAGATAATTATGGTAAATTAACAGAAGAAAATCCAACAAGAGATGGATATAGATTCCTAGGTTGGTTTAAAGAAGGAAAAGAAGAAGCCTTTGATTTACAAACAGAAATAACTGAAGATTTAAAATTAACTGCTAGATGGATTGAACAATATAGTGTAACATTAAATTATGGTTATAATGAAGGAGAATCCGAAAAAACTGAAACTAAACTTTATGATAAAGATGCTGAATTACCAACTTTACCTAATAGAGATGAAAATGGTAAACAATATAAATTTATAGGTTGGTATGAAGATATTTCAAGTGAAGATACTTTGACAACTAAAGTAGAAAAAGAAGTAACAGTAAAAGCAAAATGGGCAGAAATAGTAACAGAGGAATATTTAAAAAATCTTGGTGTTAATGCTGTTAAAAACGGATTAAAAAAACAATACGATGCAGGTGCGGGAAAAGTTCTTGCAACTTTGGATGGGAATATGATTAATATATCTTTCGAAGGAAATTCAACAGATACAGTGTATAATACTTTAAATGGTTGTGGTGCAAGAACAACATTATATACCTTTTTGCAAGATCCAAAAATTAAGTCAATAGAAGTATCTTTTGAGAGTAATGATCCATTAAAAGAATCTATGTCGGTTCCTGTAGTTGAAGGTAATGTTTCAAGTTCAGTTGCATTTTACTTATATGCAAATACATTTTTAAAACCATTTCAAACAGCTACAGGTATAAATGCACTTGAAATGACAATGGGTGATGTAGCTAAAGTTATTAATTCTATTCACTTAAAAATTAATTTAAATGAAGGTTATGTTTTTTCTAGTGATGAGCTTCAAGAATATACTTTTGGATTAAATATTACCTCAAAAAATTAATTTTTAGAGTTATAAATAATTTGAATTTATTTTATGGGGATATTAAGGTATTATAATTTGCAAAATATAATAATATTTAATGTTATGTATATTTATAATATAAATTAACCATAAATTAATTTTCCATTAAAGAACATTTTCTATGTTCTTTTTTGTATATTTATAGTATTATAAAAAAATATGGCAAAAACCATATTTTTTATCGTAGAACATGAAATTTCTCGATATGTCTATTAAAATTATATCACAGTTTTTAAAAAAGTGAACTAATTTTATTAAAGTATTAAAAAAATATGAAAGAAGGTGAATATTTGAAATTAACATTAAAAAAATACAAATATATTGATATTTTATATAATTGGTTAAAAGATAAAAAAAATATAAAAGTACAATCATATCAAAAATATGAAAGATTAATAGAACAATTTTTAAAAAAAGATTTAGGAAATATTTATATAGAAAAAATAAAAAATTCAAACATTTTAAATTTTTTTAATTATCATAAAGATATAGGTACTTCTATTTCAACACAAAAAACATTGATATATATAATAAAATCAAGTTTAGAATATGCTTACAATAAAAAAATGTGTAAATACATAGATTTAAAAGAATTAAAAATAAAAAGTAAAAATAAAACAATTTATATTTTATCTAAAGAAGAACAATTAAAATTAGAATTATATTTAAAAGAAAAAATAAATATAAGAAAAGTTTGTTTATTATTATGTTTATATACAGGATTACGAATAGGAGAAGTATGTGGATTAAAATGGGAAGATATTGATTTTAACAATAAATCTTTAATTGTAAAAAGAACTATTCAAAGAATAAAAAATAAAGATAGTAATAAAAAAACATTACTAATAGAAAGTACACCTAAAAGCGATTCTTCTTATAGAATAGTACCTATTCCTGATTTTTTAATTATTTTATTACAAAAATTTAAAGAAAAAAATGAATATTTTATTTTATCAAAAAGTAAAAATTTATATGATCCTAGATTATTTGAATACTTTTATAAAAGAGTAATGAAAAATTGTAATATTAACTATATTAATTTTCATACTTTAAGACATACTTTCGCAACACGTTCTATTGAATCTAAAATGGATATAAAAACACTAAGTGAAATTTTAGGTCATTCATCTATAGAAATAACATTAAAATTATATGTCCATCCATCTTATGAAGCAAAAAAAATCTCAATAGAACATTTAGTAAATTTTATGACTAATTAAATATCAAATAATTTCATGTTCTACGATATTTTTAACTAAAAAAGGAGTGAGAAGTATTGAAAAAAGATTCTTGTATGATATAATAATTATGAATATTAGTAAAGGAGTATGATTATGAACGAAGAAAACAAAAAAACTTTAATTGGAATAATAATATTTGCTGTAGTAGTTATAGCAGTCATAATAATATTATTATTAAGGGGTTGTGGAACAAAAGAATATACAATAACTTTTGATTCAAATGGTGGAACTTCTGTAAGTGAAATTATAGTAAAGGAAAACGAAACAATTACAAAGCCAGCTGATCCAACAAGAGAAGGATATATATTTGCTGGTTGGTATTATGATGAACAATTATTCGATTTTGATACTAAAATAACTAAAAATATGACTTTAATAGCGTATTGGAATTCAGAAGGAATTGGATTAAGTTCAACAAGCTTAAATTTAATAGTTGGTGAAGAAGAAAAATTAGAAATTTCTTCAATGCCTACTAATATAACAGAAGAAGATTTAATATGGTCTTCAAGTGATGAAAGTATAGTAACAGTAGATGAAAATGGAAACATAAAAGGATTAAAAGCAGGAAAAGCAACAATAACAGTAACAACAAAAGATGGAAAATATACAGCGACTTGTGAAGTAACAGTAGCGGAAACAATTACTGAATTAAGAATAAGCGGAGCAAGTAGTGTAACAGTAGGAAGTACAATAAAGTTAACAGCAAATAAGAAAGTAACATGGAAAAGTAGTAATCCAAGTATTGCAACAGTAGATGAAAATGGAAATGTAAAAGGATTAAAAACAGGAACAGTT
This sequence comes from uncultured Bacilli bacterium, assembly GCA_947629815.1. GTDB lineage: Bacteria > Bacillota_I > Bacilli_A > RF39 > UBA660 > UMGS872. The sequence continues at coordinate 152 of CANRFG010000023.1, read as the reverse complement.
ACAATAACAGCAACAACAGATGATGGAGAAACAACAACAAAGACAATAACAGTAAAGGCAAAACCAGCAAATGTTGCAGCAACAAGTGTAAAAATAAATGGAAGTAAAAAAGAAATATATGTTGGAGAGACTTTACAATTAACAGCAACAGT
>CANRFG010000022.1 GCA_947629815.1 uncultured Bacilli bacterium | reverse complement strand
AAATCTCTCAATTCAGCTTAAATACTGAGTTTGAGAGATTTTGCTTTTTAAAAAGTGTTTAAGTTGAGATTATAACACACCATAATTATCATTTCAATATTAAATACATTCATTTTACACTTTTTGTTTAAAATGTACAATTATATTATTATCAAAAATTCATATATAATACATATTACTTGAATATAATAATTTTATATATTAGTGAATATTTTTTTTATTGTTTTAAAAAATATTTTTACATCTAAAATAAATGAAAGATTTTCAACATAAAATAATTCCTGTTTAATTCTTTCATTATATGACATATTTTCATATGCATTAACTTGCCAATATCCCGTAATTCCAGGTTTTACACTCAAAAACTTACTTCTATTTTCTTTATATTTTAATGTTTCCTCATAAATAACAGGTCTAGGTCCTATTATAGACATATCTCCTTTTAAAACATTTATTAATTGTGGTAATTCATCTATATAATATTTTCTTAAAATCTTTCCAGCTTTAGTAATCCTTTCATCATCTTTTATTTTATAATTTTCATAATATTCTTTCTTTTTACATTCTGTCATATTTTTAAAGATTTCATCTGAATTATTATACATTGTTCTAAACTTAATAATTTTAATTTCTTTGCCATTTTTTCCTACTCTTTCATGAATGAAAAAAATGTTACCTTTAGAATCTAATTTTATAAGTATAGCTATAATAGGTAAAAAAGGCAAAAATATTATTATTCCCAAAATAGAAAATACTATATCCAATATTCTTTTAATTATTTGATAAATTTTTCCTTTCATTTAGTGATAACATCCCCATTCCAAGAATAATAACATAATATGGCGTAACATAATACATAGTGTTACCAAACATAGACGATACAAAATGAGTAATAATGACCGCACATGTTAAATTATCAATATGACTTTTTTTACTATAATTTTTTATTCCTCTTATAATAACTATAAGTAATCCAATAACATAAAAAAGCATTCCTGGTATTCCTATGGTTGTAGATAAATTTAGAAACAAATTATGTGGCATATCAAATGGTATACCATAATACCAGTATTCTTTTCCTATATTATCCAATCCAAATCCAAATAATGGCTTTTCTTTTATAAATTTAATAGCGTATACCCATAATGCGCCTCTATAATTACCAACATATAAAATTTGTGAGTCATAGTCATAATCATCTTGTATACCATTATCTATAACTTCTTCTTTGACTATTCCTACATCTATTGCCAAAGATTTAAAATTTTCATAAACTGGATATCTATTATCAATTTTTACAAATAATGATAATAGAACAAAAGGAATAATCAAAAATATATAATGAACAATTATCTTTTTCTTTATACAATATATTAGCGTTAATAATAATGTAAATAAAACAGCTAAATAACTTCCAAATGTGTCATTTATTATAAGCATACACACTAAAGTTATAAAAACAATTAAATCTATCAATTTCATTATCTTTGTCTTATCATTAAACATAAGATATGCAGATATAATTATAGTGTAAGCTAAATAATACCCATAGTGATTAATATGGAAAAAAATGCCAGAATATTTTGCATATGAAGGAAAAACTATATTATATATCCAATTAGGAAATAAAGTAATAATAGCTATTAAAAATGAAACATAACATAAAATATGCAAAATAATATTTCTATTTTTTTTATTTAATGATATTCCTAATAATATATATCCAATATAGGAGAAAAAAGAAATAAGCCCATTTCCTCTATATTCCTCACCAAATATAGATAATGTAATATCACTAGATAAAAATGTAGATATTGTACTACAAATTAAAAATAAGGTAAAAAATATTAAAATTGTTTTAATTGATTTTAGTTTCTTTAAATTTTGTCTATCAATAAAAATATTTTCAATTAAAAAAGTAAAAAAAACTAATATACTAATAAATAGTGTCAACATATGCCATATAAATAAGATATAATCTCTTGCATTTAATATACATGTAATAGATACTATTATTGGTAAAACAAGTACGTATATAATAGCTAAAGATAAATAAATTTTTTGCGCAATATTGTGTATTAAATCTAGTTTAATTTCATTTTCCATTCTTTATCCCTCTTATACTTTTTTATTAGTTTAGTATTTCTTAATCTGTAATATATAAAGTAATATAATCTATAATCTATTTTGCAAAGTAATTTTTTTGTTTTTCCAACATAATCATCTGGGTAAAATTTTTCAATGACTTTCCTTTTTTTTAATTCTTTAACGTATAAAGAAAGATATTTACCACTTATTGTTGAACCATACCATAAAAGTGTATTAGCAACAAATGATTCATATAGTTTTAAATCATTTTTATTTTTAACTCTTGATTCAAAGTATTCAATTAACGAATCATAATGATGAATAAAGCTTTTAATATTAAATAAAATTTTATTTCCATTACATGTTCTTGTTATACTTTCATCACTTTGATAATAATAATATCCATAATAATTTATTGAAATAACCTTTTTCGCATTAAATATTATAATTGGTGTAAGTTCCGTATCTTCCATAACATAATTTTTATTATATTTAAAGTTATTCTTTTTAATAAATGATGTTTTATATATGTATCCCCATGGTACTAAAAAGAAATCATGATTTTTCATATAAATTTGTAATGCTCTAGGTCCATTAAGTGATTTAAAAGATTCTTTATTTAGGGATTCAATTTCATCATAATTTTTGTCAACTCTTACAGCGCAAAAGCTTAATACATCATAATCACTATATTTTTCACATTCTTCTATTAGGTCTTCTGCTATATAATCATCACAATCTAAAAACATAAAATATGGGGTTTCAACTTTTGAAATAGCATAATTTCTAGTATCTGCTACTCCACTATTTTCTTTATAAAAATATTTTACATTTTTGTATTTTTTTACAATTTCTTTTGTATTATCAGTTGAACCATCATCAACTACAATAACTTCAAAATTTTTGATTGTTTGATTTTCAATCGAATCCAAGCATTTCTTTATTGTTTTACCACCATTATACACTACAATTAATATAGTGTATTTTTTTTCTGTAAAATCTTCCACTTTTTTTACAATTTCATTATTTTTTTGTTTAGCTGATTGTATAGTTCTACATATTGGGGTTGCATATTTGCAGTATTTACAAATTTCTATATATTCTTTACGACTAAATATTTTTTTTATTTGCTTTCTATTTTCTTTCGCACTATTACTTAATAAATCTACATATTCATTTTCTTTTCTTTTAACTAAACCTAAATCATGTGCATGTGCCTGTCTAGGGCAAAAATATATAATACCATTTAAAACAATTCCATATGACATATTGCATCTAAAAAATTGTTCATTTAACTGTTCTTCTGTTTTATTATATCTAATTACATCTCCATAATCATACCATTCAATTTGTTCTTTATCACATGTATACTTTATTTTTTTAGACCTTAATAACTGAATTAATTCATCTTTCTTATCTGAAAAGTTTCCATAATTACTTATTTCTATAAATATTTTCTTTTTCTTAATCAATGATATTAATTCTTCGTCTTTAGGGACTATTGTACCATTTGTAACTATTACAATTTGACCAAATTTTTCAATTGGTAGCAATTTTAAATATTCTTTTAATTTTGGATTACAAAAGGGTTCTCCACCTAATATTCTAAATTTATGAATAAAAGTAATGCTCTCATCTATTTTTTTTATTGAATTCAATATGAAATCTTCATTAACATCATATGGGTTATTATATTGTGATATCAAATTTAAACATTTTTCACATTTAAGTGTACATTTTGTTGTTACTATAAAATCTAACTGTTTTAAAAACGATTTATTTTGTAATTTATTTTTTAAAATTCTTGCATTATGAAAAATATTTCGAATAAATATAAATTTCATTGAAAAAAAATTTCTGTTACTATTCTTAAACATATATACATAAATGTACAATTTTGTAAAATTTTTTAAAATAAATTTTTGATATTGTTTTGCTTTATAATTATATATTTTATTTTTTTTTAATATTTTTATATAATTATTAAATTGCTCTTTATTAAGAAAAATGCTTATACAAAATAATTCTTCAAAAAAAGCATTTGTTAATTTCGTTAATTGTACGCTATTTAATGTTTTTTTTAAATTATTTTCATATTCTTTTATACATTCATTAATTTTATTTTCATAGTTTATCTGCATAAATTTTATTTTTTTTTCATATGAATTCATACTCCCACCTATAAAATTATAACATCTATAATGTATAAAATCAAAGAAAAAAAGCAATAACTTGCTTTATAAACTCATCATACTCATTAATGAGAACAATAGAAGCGCAATAATTCCACCACCAGTACACATTAACATTGTCATTGTTTTCTTTTCCATAGTTTCCAAACGATTTTTATATTTTTCTTCACGAGCTTTATTTTGAAGTGAAGAAATTGTTCTTGAAAACATCAATAATTGTTCTTGCTTGTTTTCTTGTGAACCTAATCCTAAACGATATAATAAACGCATCATTCTCATTGAGTCTCTTACTGGGTAGTCTTTTGCAAATTCCATATAGGGATCGACACTTGAGTCACCAGCATCAATTCTAGCAACTAATTTTTCAAGTCCTGGTTTAAATATGTCAGGAGCATTAGGTATACTTTTGGCAAGCGCAACTGGAACAGTGTAATGTTGTACTAATATTTCCAAACTTTTTAAATAATAAGGCAACATTAAATCTATTTCATACAAATGTCTTTTATAATATGATTGCAATTGATTATATGGCATTTTAAAAACTAAAAATGCTATAATAACTGCTACTAATATAAACAAAAAGCTAATTCTAGGTAAAAATACTATTATTGCAACACCAAGTACAATTAAAGCTAATCTAATTCTTTCATTGAATTTTTTTTCTAAATCATAGTCTTTCCCATAACGTGCACTTAATAAGAAATCATAATCTTCTTCCATCAAAAACTTAAAATAAGGCTCAACTTCATTAATAAATTTTTTACCATCTATAAATCTGTTTGCCGTTAAAACTACAATTAAAATTACACCTATCGCAACAAACATCATTATTCAGCACCTACATTCTCATTATAGTATTTTTCACCATTTAATATAAAATATGTATTTATTATTATTATTCCATGCAATAAAATGTTTACTAAAACATTACTAAGCATATTTACGTATGACTCAACTCCAAGTAAAAACTGAACAAGCATTACCATTAAATATAACATTATACCAAATTGTAAAAACTTCTTATGGAAATTTGCTCTATCGATTCTATCTCTGTATACACTTTCAACAAGCATATCTATATCTTGTGACATGTTTTCAAGTGATTGTCCTGAATCTCTTGAACCTTCATTTGTTATTTGTAAAAATAATTGATGCATATTTTTAATTACATAATAGTCATATTTATTATTTAAATATTCAATAGATTGCTCAATTGTTCCATTTTCATATGCCATATCTATCATTACTTTTACATCTGACTTAAATGGATCTTCAAGTACTCCTGAATTATAAACCCCTTCAATTGCTTTAACAAAACTTTGAGTTGTTGCAAATTCCATAATTGTATTTGTTGCATAAACCTGTACTTGTTCAAATATAAATTCACTATATACTCGTTTGCATCTTAAATATGTTAAATAAGGTACAACTAATACTGATAACAAAGCATATATTATTGAAACTATTATATTATAAAAATACAAATATGTAAGTATTGCTGATGCGGCTGCAAATACAGTAATTTGTAATGTATACTGTTTTACAGTATATTCTTGGCCTAAATCTTTTACTTTTTGTCTTACTTCTTTAAATGAATAAGGAGCATATTTATTATATGCATTTCCAACTGATTTTGTAATATATTTATATACATTTTCACCAGTTCTTTTTCTATATATTATAATAAAAGCAATAATAGCTGCTATTAATACAAATATAAGTATTTCCATAGTTTACCTCCTTAAAATAGTATTTCTACATTTTCATTGTTATTTGGTCTTAATGGTGAATTTTGATTGCCTGCCATATTTTGCATATTGTTAAATTTTCCATTTGCTAAGGGTATATTATTGATAGTTGGTTGAACATTTCTTTGTATTTGTGGATTTTGAATTGTTTGATTAATCATTGGTTTTGGCATAATTTGAACAGGTTTTACTTGGTTATTTTGTATAACTTGATTATTAGAATTAGTTATTGTTTTTTGAGCTCCTTCACTTGCATCTTCAAATGGTGAAGGTGGGCAAATACAATATGGGTCAAGTATTACACCTTGAGCAGACAAATAATCTAACAAATATTTTGTAGGATTTTTCTTAGAAATTTTCCCATCCACACCTTTCAAATAAATATTATTAAATTTTGCATTATTATTTTCATCTACATAAAATTCAGTAACTCCTGCAATTTCACGAACAAAACTATGTGTTACTTTATCTTGATAACCTCTTATATATACACCTAACTGTACATATCTATAAATAGATTTTAAAAACTGTTCAATATCTTGATTTGTTTCAAGCAAACTATACATACGATTAGGTATTGATTCTGCTTTATCAGCATGTATAGTTGATAATATATAATGTCCTGAAGATATAGCATTACGTATCGCCATTACAGCTTCTGCACTTCTGACCTCAGACAATAATATCCACTTAGGGTTTTGTCTCATACAAGCTACTAAAACATCAGAGTATGATGCAATATTATTTGTCTTCATTGCAACTATATCTCTTGTTGGATATATACGATCCAAGTGTAATTCAAGTGTATCTTCAACTGTTATTATTTTTTCATTTTCTTTTATTTTTGAACCTAAATATTTGACAAATTCAGTTTTTCCACTACCTGTTTCACCACATACTATTATGTTAGCATGTCCTTCTACACATTTAACTAAAAAGTCATGTATTTCAAGTGAAATATATTTATCTTGTAAAATTTTATCTTTTTCCAAACGAATTTTGGCAGGTGTTTTACGAATAACAACACCAATTCCATTTTTAGCAATGGAATCGTGTATAAAGTTTAAACGTAATTCGGCACCTTCTGCGTCCAAGAAAGGATGAGCAGCATTAAATGCTTTACCCATTACATTTGCACATTGGAAAGCCAACTTTTCCATAAGTGCATTATTTATATCTGGTCTATCTACCCTAAATATTCCTTTTGACAATGTTTTTACCCAAACCTGACCACCATTACTATATGATATATCTGTTACATCATCGTCTTTTAGATAATCATTTATAGGGCCAAAATCAATTTGGTCAAACATGTTATTATCCATTATTTTCCTCTGTTTCTGCTCCTGTTAACTCTGAATCAGATAACATTACAGTTTTTTCATTTATAAAGTTCTTTAATTCTTCAGAACTAACTTGAATTTGTCCTTCAGTTCCTACCCAAGCACCATGTGGTACTGGGAATATTTCTACTTGTGATAAATATCTAGCTTTTAATAATAATATGTTAACATCGTATTTTACACCAAATATGATATAAGCTGGTGTTCTATTTTCTGCAGTATTTTCAAATACATGATTTCCTTGTGAATCTTTTACAGCTAAAACTTCTACATTTTCTAGAAATTTTCCTACCATAATTTCTCCATTATCATTTGTAGCCATCATATATAAATCTATTTGATTTCCTGGGAAAATTGAATTTCCATAAGTACTTTCCATATTAACTGCAAATTGGAATGGAATATCTCCTTCTTTTATATCTACAAATGCTGAATCTGGCATTTCTTCAGCTGTAGTAAGAACATCACTATAAAACATACTACCTTGTGGTATTACTGTATTATAATCAGCATATAATTGTGTTATTCTGTTAGCATCAAATATAACATTAGCTGTTATCGCAGAAGCAGGAACTTCTACATATTCAATCATTTCTGAAGTTATTCTTGTTCTTGGTTGAATAGTTTCTGCTGCAACTGGTACTCTAGTTGGTTTTACTTGGGAATTTATTTGATATGTATACCCAAAATATAGTATAGCTACAATAGCTATTACTCCTAATATCGTTATAACATTTTTGTTTCTTATAAATTTTTTAAAATTTCTTGTAAAATTATTCATTCTTATTTCTCCTTTTTATTATTTTAATAGTCTACTTCTAATATAGCATCTAATTTATTCGATATATCAAATTCTACTTCTTCATTTGCAACTACAGAGCCTTGCTTTGACTTGATTTGCAAACTAACTTTAGGTGGTTCCTCAACTATATCATAAAATTCAACAACATATGTATTTGATAGTTGAGCATTTTCAGAAAATCTTCTTATAAAATTTTCCACAAATTTTTCTCTATTAATCCTTATTGCACCTGTGGATCTATATTCAGCAACATCAAATGCATCTATCATTGCATTTTGAGTTGTTTCCTTTAATAGAGTGTAATTATGTTCATCGGTATTAGTTACATTTTGAAAGAAGTATATTAAACCCACTAATATAACACCTGTAACTATTATAAAAACCCCCCAAAATGATTCTCTCAATACTTAACACCTACTTTCCATTTGAGAAATTAGCACAACTGTCAAATCCTATCGTACTAGTTATATTATAGCACACTGTTCCAATTTGGTCTATAATATTTAATTTTTTTTCACTTAATTAAACTTTTAAATAATATTTAACTTATGTATTAAAATTAAATCTATCTTTTCTATTTAATATAAATATTATTATTAATGATATAATTATTATCCCACCAAACAATATGTAATAATAATTAACAAATAATTGTGTTAACAAACTTGGTTCAGGGATTTCTTGAGGTTGCGCAACTACATCATTTTTTTTGTTAAATGATTCTTTAAATTTATCATAGCTTAATCCCGAAGTATTTGTCCATTTTTGACATACTGTTTTTGATTCGTTACCAGAACATAATGGATCTTTATAATATGCATTATAATACGGTATTACATATTGTCTTATTGCTATTTTTTGATTCAGGCAATTTTTTGAATTAGACAATATATTAAATTTGTGCGAACCTTCTATATGAATATTAGATAATGTAAAATCTGAAAATTCATTATTAGATGAAAATTGTTTACCAGTAATTACATCCACTATTTTTAAATCCTTATGAACATTTCTAAATGTTACTGAAAATGCAACATTTTTATCTGATTCTTCATAACCATATGTTAAGCTTATCTTAGAAGCAAGACTTTTTAATCTGGCCATTTCTTCAGAAGTACATTTTGCGTTAACAATTAATGGGAACAACAAAACAAATAATACAAAAAATATTTTCTTCATTTAAAATTCTCCAATCTATTATATATAGTATATCATATTTTGAAAGAAAGAAAATAAATTTTTAATAATTTTAAAAGGCAACCGAAGTTACCTTTATTGATAAATTGCACATGTATAGAATGCTGAAGCAGTCTGACTTGCATTAGAACATCTTGATTTATCTTCATCTAAGTAGTCTCTTATAAATGAACTATAACATGCCCTACTATTATCATCTTTACAATCCAATTTAAAATCATCATAATTATTACTTTTGTTATATTCTCTTATTTCTTTTATTTTTGTTGGTGTTAATGTAACTGTATATAATGGCTCTTTCGTATATACATCTTGTCTGTCTGTTATATATTCTTTTATATCATCTGTTGTCCAGTTTGAACCTGGTGTTCTTCCTGTTCCATCATATCCAGGAAATGGATTTGATAAATCTATTGGTCTAAATACTAATTTATCAAACGGTTGTTTATCACATGTCCCTGTTTGTGGATTATATGTTGGACTATCCTGGCTACATGTTGTCAACTCATTAGTTACCACTGTATCTAATGAACAACTATAGTTTGAAGGTTTATCACTATCTTCACTAAACTCATTATCAAAGTTCAATTGTACGTAACATCCATCAGGATTAGTAGGAGTAAATTGTCCACCCAAGTCCTCACATGCGCTTGAGTTTTCAGTTTCAAAATTTATCGATAAACTATAAGAAGTAGTGCCTGAACAACCGACTTCTTCCCTGTACTTCTCACATTCTTTTAAAGTATCATAAGGACAGGAACAACTTGTCCATTCAGTACAAGCCTTATCTTCACCAAAGGTATATTCACTATGATCATCTTTGAAATCCTTTCTCCATGCCAGAAGATCTTCGTTTGGATCCCCCTCTTCAGATGAGCAGGCAGGCCACGAACTTTTTTTTACTGTACATGTCCCTGGACAACTATCTTTTGTTAAATGTACAACACTGTTTTCCAAACCAGATAGCATGTTATCAAATAATCTGTTATTAGTTACAGGGCTTAATAGTGACACTTTTATAGCATCTTGATATGTCCCCGCTGCTTTCAATACTGGTGTTTTAAAATTTACTTCTGATGAATTTTCATTAGATTTACTTGGTTTTAAACTATTTGTTCCTTGCGCTGTATACTTGTCAACATACGGATTTTTTTTAGATTTTGGACTATAATCATATGTTGCTGTAAAAGATAATGAATAATACGGAAGTTGATATTCTGTTACACCGTCTGTAAAATCGGTATCTATATTATATGATATAATACCTTGTTCAGACACAAATTCCACCTGATTATCGTCAAAATATTGTAAAAATATATTTGTATCTAATTTTGAATACGCTTGATCAACATATGATTTCAAAGCGTTTTTAAACTCTTCTTTCTTTGTATCATCATCTAAATCCGTATCGTCAGGAGCAGCAATATAACAAGTAGCACTTATACCAATGCTTGGTTTTTTATTTTTAGCTATTGGTATAAACATTCCAGAAGTTACTGCTTTTAAGTTTGTAACTAAGGATTGTAAATCTGTAACTAAAGTTTCAGAGCAATAAATACTACCATTTGATGTTGCATATCTAGGATTATACAAAACGCAATCACCAACTACATCATACTCTTTACTATTTTCATCATTTAAGTTTTTTATATATTTTCCTTTAGAAAGAGATACCAAATTTTTATCAATTTTTTCTTTAAATGCTTCATCCATTGTACACACTTTTAATGAAGAATAACATTTATAGTTATATTCCCAAACGTCTAAACTATCATCAGGTTCATCATCTTCTTCTGGTGGTGGTGTAAAATAATCAGAAACTCTAAGCCAGTTTACTCCATAGGCTTTTCCACCAATGTCAATATCCCTTAAAAAACTATAACAATCTGAATGCATTGACCCAGTTGATGTTCTATCAAGTGAATTACAAACATCACCATTACCACCATTATATTTACTAAGCCTATCGCTATCAACATCAACTCCCTTTGGAAGAACTCCCTTGTAACCATATGTAGTTCTTAAAGTATTTATATCCGAGCTAGTCATATGAAAATTAAAAGCAAAATTCCCCAAAATATAAGGATTTATAAGTCCCCTATACCTAGATTCAGCATCATTTTGATAATAATTGAACGAATCCCCTGGTTCTGAAACCTGTTGAGCTTGCCCAGATAACCAGCTTGCAATTTGATTGGCTGTGCCCATGCTACTTGAATCTTTTAAACTCCAAGAATATGAGTCACAACGCTCAGCTGAATCAATATCATAGTTTGGATTTTTTATTCCATTTTCTTTATCAAGCCAATATTCACTAGCATCTTTTCTACATTTAAAGAAAACTGAATAAATTGGGCGAAGTTCTACATATAAAGGATTATTTTTATTATATGTATTTTTAATATCACTACATTTAGTACCTAATGCCCTTTCAACAAGTTGACAAAGATTATCTTCATCTTTAAAAAGTTTTAAAACTTCATCACTTGGATTAATTGCAGGATCACTAAAACCCTTACCATTATTATCCCTTGCATAAAATGAAACATCACCAACTTTAACTCCTTTTTGTGTATAAAAAGTTGCTTGAATTTTCATATTTGATGCGTTATCCCAACAAGCGAAAAAATAGTTATTTATCGGCTGACAGTTGAGTGTGTCATTTGAGCCACCACTACCTGCACTATCAAACTCTAACGCATAAGTATTGTTATTTATCAAACAAAAAAATATCAACAAATACAAAAATAATACTTTTTTTTTCAAAATATATCACCCTACTTTAAAGATTAATTATGCTTTTTAAAATTGTTTAATAATAGATTAAAAAGCCTTATATTTCCTATCTCTTTTCTATTTTTTATTCTATCACAATGCAAATATAATATTCTATGTGCTGACAGCCACATAGAATATTATCATTTTTGTTTTTTATATTTTTAAACAATAAAAAAGCCTTTAAAAACTTATATACATAAATTTTTAAAGACTCTTTTTTAAATTTAATAGAGTATACACTTATTTACATCTACTTTAAAGTATAAGTATATTCATTATTCCTAATATTAAATACTAAATCAATAGAATCCGCTTCTTCTAAAGCCTTTGGAACTTCAGCATAAAAATTATTTTTATCTTTTTCAATTGAAAAATTAGTAGATTTTATATCTTTTGTCGAATATGTTTTTTCATTTATCGTATAAACAATTCTACCATATTTTGAAATTAAATTGAATAAATCCTCTTTTATTATTGATTCTTCATCATAATTCAAAATTGCATTTAATTTTAATATTGCCTTATCTTGATATCCAGTAAAACTTGGTTGCAAATACTGGTTTAAATCATAACATTCATCTTTACTTACACATGTATTATATGTACTAACAAACATGTCTTTTATTTCATAATTTGTAACTACAAAATTACCCTTTATGAAATCATTATTAAATTCTAATTTATCTTCTAATATACTACCATAATTTTGCTTATTGTTATCCAAATCAATTGGCTTTAAATCCACTTTATTTTGTCTATATTTCTCACCAAACATTGTTCTACTATAATTATCTATATATATAAATGAGATTTTTTCATTTTTTAAAGCTTCTGGTATTTCATATACTAAAATATACTTATTTGTTTCTTTTGAAAGTTTTTCTGAATTATATACTTTTCCTAAATCAGCCAAACTTTCGGTATATTTACTATCAATAGGATAGTAAATAGCCCTGCCCACTTTTAATTGTGTTTTTGATATGTTTATTACATTATTTGAATTTTTTATCTCAAGCAAAACTGCTATTAAGTAATTATCTGTCACTTTAGAATTTTTATAATTATTTTGTGTTAAATAAGAATTATTTACCTTTAATACAAAATCTTCAGTTGTAAAAAAAGTATTTAAATTATATGATTTAAAAAATCTTGAAAAATTAAAATAAACAAGTGCAGATATAATGACAACTGATAGCGATGATAGGAAAATAATCATTTTTTTATTTTCAATTAAGAAATATTTAAATTCTCTCTTATTTTTTCTTAAATTTCTTTTAAATTCATTTTTATCAAAATCAAATTGAACTTCATATTCTTCATTGTCTTCAGCGCTTATATTTAATTCTTGTATATCCTTTCCAAAATCAAATTTTCTTATATCGAATCCTACGGCTCTTATGAACAATATTAGTAAAAAAACAGCTTGGACTAATACCAATATATTGCTGATATCTGTAATTGCTCTTAAAACAGTAACTGATATGAGTTCCGTTTGCAATCTATAAACAACTACTTGTGAATAAATTAAAAAGGCAATTGTTGAAAATGTCATCAATATAGTTAATGCATAAAATAGAGCTGGTTTTTCCTTTTTATTCATAACTAAAAATATTAATATAGATGATATTATAATAAATGCAGCCAATACATAGGTTAAATTTGAAAACAATTCTAATACAATATTTTCAGAGATTGTGTAAGCTATTTGACCTATGTATTCATTAAAAAAGGATCTAACTAAATTAGTTCTATAAGTAATAATACCTAAAAATACAAACATTATAAAATGGAACAATTTAAAATGTTTTATAAAAAAAGCATATGGTCTTCTTAATATCATTATATCCCCTACCTTATTCTATAAATAAGTATACAATAATTATTATAAAAAAAAAAGATTAATTTATTTAACTTTTTAATTTTTTATGTTTTTGTAAAAAATTATTTTATTTGTTTGTTATATATATTCCAACGATATATAATTCCATTAGGGAATATTTAAATATACGCTACAAATTTATTTTGTAACATTCAACACTGCATATTAAATGTCCCTTTTTTATTTTATTCAAGTTTCCTTGACATATTCAATATATCATAAAAACGACTTTTTGACAAGTCGTTTTACTTAATACCCAGAAATTTTCCGAGTTTCCCTAGTTTGACAGTTTTAAATATGAAATCTTTTCTAGATATTGAAAAATCTAGTTTTTTTATCATTTTACTATTGC
>CANRFG010000021.1 GCA_947629815.1 uncultured Bacilli bacterium | reverse complement strand
ATATTATATTCATTGAGAAAACAACTCCTTAAAACCTTTTAAGCTTCGAGCTTTTATTAAAGGTCTGTATATTTTTTTGTGATAAATTAATTATATAACAGTTTTTAAATATTGAGTGTTTTCTCTTTTATTTTAGAAAAATTTATTTTCCCACATCTAGTTTACTACATCAATAATCACTTTTTGTTTGCAATTTTATAAATAAATTGTTATATTATTATTGTAATATTTTATATTATAAGTAGGTGGTAGTATGGAAACTTATTATTTAGTTTATGCTTTTGATAAAGAATGCAAAATTTCTAAGAAATTAATGGAAGGTACTTTGGAAGAAATTGATAGATTTACTATGAATTTTAATAATTCAAATGATATAAGAAGATACTTTAAAGAAGAAATAGAAAAATTTAGAGATGAAAAACAAGAATATATTAAAAAATCAGAGGAAACATTAGGAAGAACTGAAAGTGGAGATATTGTAATACATTCTATTATTTTAAATAAAAATAGAGAGTTTGAAAATATAAGAACAAGAGTGTTATATAAATACTCTGTTAAGATTTTTAATGAATTAGTTAAAAATAAAGAATTGATGTCTAGATTTTCAAATTATAGTTATGTAACTAGAAATGTACCATATGATGAGTTACCTGTTTTTACTTTTTCTGAAGAACAAGCTAGTATAGTTAAGTTTTATTCGAATCGCTCCCAAAGTGCATATGATAGAGTGATTTCAAGTTGGAAAAAGAAGGTAAAGAATAGTAATAAATATGGTGCGACTATTAGAAAAATATTTGATATGTATAAAACATTGAGTAGTGGCAACAAGAATTTGCAAAGTTTTGAAAGTTTAATTACTTCATATAAAAATAAAGAAACTTGTTTTGAATTTAAGGTATGTAAAAAAAGTGGAGTTGGAAAGACTAAAATTATGCGAAATAATATTGAAGAAAATGTTAATTTTGATGTTGAAGATTCAATGAGAGATTCAATGAAAGATTTATTAAGTGCGCATGATTATACTGACCCAAATATGACACCAGAAGAATTAAACGAATATTACAATGAAAATATACCAAAATTTTTTAAAAAATAATTTTTAGGTGGTTAATTCCATCTTTTTTATTTACATAAATTGTTAATTTGTTTTATAATTAATAGTAGGTGGTATCATGAATAAACAAATTGATAAACTTATAGAATATTTAAAATATGAAAAAAATTATTCAGATTATACAATTAATAATTATTTAATAGATTTAAATCAATTTATACAATTTTGTCATGAAAATAATGTAAAAAAATATAATGAAATTGATTATCAATTCATTAGAAAATATTTAAATTTTTTATATGAAAAAAAATATTCAAGTAAAACTATGTGTAGACATATAAGCAGTTTAAGAAAATTATTTAAATTTTTAGAAAAAAATGGCATAATTGCTGATAATCCAATGATATTAGTATCAAACCCTAAAATGCCTAAAAAATTGCCAAAATATCTAAATTATACAGATATAGAATTACTTTTAAATACACCAAATAAAGAAGAAGTTTTAGGACTTAGAAATGCACTTGTTTTAGAGCTTTTATATTCAACAGGTATAAGAGTAAGTGAACTTTCAAATATAAAAATAAATGATATAAATTTTAATGAAAGAGAAATTAGAATACTTGGAAAAGGTTCTAAAGAAAGAATTGTTTTATTTGGAAAACAATGTAAGGATTTATTAAATGAATATATTAATAAATCAAGAAATAAGCTTTTAAAAGATAGTAATGAATATTTATTATTAAATAAAAATGGTAATAAATTAGGTGTAAGAGGAATACAAATGATTGTAGAAAAAACATTAAAAGAAAGTTCTATAAAATATAATATTTCACCCCATACACTAAGACATACATTCGCAACACACTTACTAGATGCAGGAGCAGATTTAATGAGTGTAAAGGAATTGTTAGGTCATGATAGTTTATCAACAACATCAATATACACGCATATTTCAAATGAAAAATTAAGGCAGGTATATTTAAATTCACATCCAAGAGCAAAAAAATGATAAAGAAATATTGTTTTAATTAAATGTTTTTGTTATAATTGAGAGGTAGGAGGAGAGTGTCATATGACTAAATTTGTATATGATTTTAAAGAAGGAAATAAAGATATGAGAAATATCCTTGGTGGAAAAGGAGCTAACCTTGCTGAAATGGTTGGTATAGGTCTTCCTGTTCCAAAAGGATTTACAGTATCAACAGAAGCATGTAATAAATACTATGCTGATGACGAAAAAATAAGTGAAGAAGTTAAAACAGAAATTTTCGAACATTTGAGTAGTCTTGAAAAAACAACAGGTAAAGTATTTGGAGATTATTCAAATCCATTATTAGTTTCAGTTAGAAGTGGTGCAAGAGCATCAATGCCAGGTATGATGGATACAATATTAAACCTTGGACTTAATGATAAAGTAACAGAAGGTTTAGCGATTGCAACAAATAATAAAAGATTTGCATATGATTCATATAGAAGATTCATTCAAATGTTTGCAGATGTTGTAAAAGGTTATCCAAAATCTTCATTTGAAAGATTATTAGACCAAATTAAAGAAGAAAAAGGAGCTAAATACGATACTGATTTAAATGCAGATGATATGTATGAAGTTGCAATGAAATTTAAAGAAGTATATAAAAGTATTGCAGGGGAAGAATTCCCACAAGAACCAAAAACTCAATTAATTGAAGCTGTAACTGCAGTATTTAGATCTTGGAATAATGAAAGAGCAAACATTTATAGAAGAATGAATGATATTCCAAATAGTTGGGGTACTGCTGTAAATGTTCAAGAGATGGTTTATGGTAATATGGGTGATGATAGTGGTACAGGAGTTGCATTTACTCGTAATCCATCAACAGGAGAAAATAAACTATATGGTGAATATTTAATTAATGCACAAGGAGAAGATGTTGTTGCTGGTATTAGAACACCTCAACCAATATCAACTTTAAAAGATGTTATGCCTGAAGTTTATGAGCAATTTAAAAATATTGCAAAAACACTTGAAAACCACTACAAAGATATGCAAGATATGGAATTTACTATTGAAAAAGGTAAGTTATTCATGTTGCAAACTAGAAATGGTAAAAGAACAGCTCCAGCTGCAATTAAAATAGCAGTAGATTTAGTAAATGAAGGAATGATTACTAAAGAAGAAGCTTTACTTAAAGTAGAACCAAAACAATTAGATCAATTATTACATCCAAATTTTGATAATGAGGCTTTAAAAAAGGCAAAAGTAGTTGCTAAAGGACTTGCTGCATCTCCAGGAGCAGGAACAGGTAGAATATATTTCAGTGCTGAAGATGTGTCTGAAGCAAAAGCAAGAGGAGAAGAAACTATACTTGTAAGACTTGAAACATCTCCAGAAGATATTCAAGGTATGAATGATGCTAATGGAATACTTACAATAAGAGGTGGAATGACAAGCCATGCTGCAGTAGTTGCTCGTGGAATGGGTAGATGCTGTGTTTGTGGTTGTGGCGAACTTGTTATTGATGAAGATGCTAAAACAATTAAAACAAAAGATGGTCAAGTATTTAAAGAAGGAGATTATATTTCAGTTGATGGTTCAACAGGTAATGTATATGGTGAAGAAATAAAGACTGTAGAACCAGAAATAAGTGGAGATTTCAGTACATTTATGTCTTGGGCTGATAATACTAGAAAATTAAAAATAAGAACTAATGCTGATACACCAAGAGATGCTAAGCAAGCTCGTAAATTTGGTGCAGAAGGTATCGGACTTTGTAGAACAGAGCATATGTTCTTTGAAAGTGAAAGAATATTTAACTTTAGAAAAATGATATGTGCTGATAGTGTAGAATCAAGAGAGTCAGCACTTGAAAAAATACTTCCATATCAAAGAGAAGATTTTGAACAATTATTCAAAGTTATGGAAGGTGACCCTGTAGTTATTAGATATCTTGATCCACCACTACACGAATTCTTACCTCATACTGATGAAGAAATAAAAGAACTTGCTGAATCATTAAATATGAGTTTTGAAAGTTTAAAAGATAGAGTTTCATCTTTAAAAGAATTTAATCCAATGATGGGACATAGAGGTTGTCGTTTAGCTATAACTTATCCTGAGATTGCTAAAATGCAAACTAGAGCAGTTATTGAAGCTGCAATTAATGTAAATAAGGAAGGTATGAATGTAACACCTGAAATTATGATTCCACTTGTTGGTGATGTTAAAGAATTAGAATATGTTAAAAAAATTGTTTGTGCAACTGCTGATAGTATCATAAAAGAAGCAAATGTTAATATGAAATATAAAGTTGGTACTATGATAGAAATTCCAAGAGCTGCAATTACTGCTGATAAGATTGCAGAAGTTGCTGAGTTCTTTAGTTTTGGTACAAATGACTTAACACAAATGACATATGGATTCTCAAGAGATGATGCTTCAAAATTCTTATCTGATTATTATGATAAAAAGATTTTTGAATCAGATCCATTTGCTAAATTAGATCAAAATGGTGTTGGAGAATTGATTAAAATTGCAGCACAAAAAGCTAAAACTGTTAGACCTGATATATCTTTAGGTATATGTGGTGAACATGGTGGAGAAGCTTCAAGTATTGAATTCTGCCATAGAGTAGGACTTAACTATGTATCTTGTTCTCCATTTAGAGTACCACTTGCTAGACTTGCTGCTGCACAAGCTGCAATTAATGAAAAAAATAGTAAATAGAAAATTTAATAGATATTTGATTTAAAATTATTTAATTTGAATATATTATTAATGTATACTAATTGACATTTTCATAAAAATATAGTATATTTATATTGCACTAAAAAGTGTGAAAATGTTTCTCGCTTCCGGGTGGCTAGCGAGTAATAAGTAATCCCGGTCGACAATGTTTCTCGCTTCCGGGTGGCTAGCGAGTAATAAGTGATCCCGGTTGAAAATGTAGAATAATTCCATCAAATGATGGAATTTTCTTTTCTTTTATGGTATATTATCTATGGAGTTGATGACAATGAAAATAAAAACAGGTTATTTATATCACATCAAAGATGAATATTTTGATGTCGTTAATGATGAAACTTTAATGCAAAATCATGAAAAAGGAAGGAAGAGACCAACTTATTTTACAATTAAAGATAAAAATATATTATGGTTTATTCCAATTAGTTCTAAAGTAAGTAAATATCAAAAGATTATTGATAAAAAAATAGAAAAATATGGATTTTGTAATACAATATTAATTGAGCAAATTTTTGATGAGGATTCTGCAATATTATTACAAAATGCCTTTCCAACCTTAGAAAGATATATTGATCATGTGCATACAATAGATGGTAAACCAGCTAAAGTTCCCGAAAAATTAGAAAAAATTATACTTAAAAATTTTCAAAATCTAATGAAACTTCATACTAGAGGAATCAAAGTTTTTTTCACCGATATTGATAAAATAAAAAAAGAATTGTTAGAAGAAATAAAATAAATTATAAATAAGTAATTTTAAATTTAATATTTTATAAATTTAATCTTATTCATCTCAAATGAGATTGTGACACAAGTCGCAATCAAGTTTGGGATGCAAGAGCAAAGAATTATATTGATGTCTTTTTAATTTAAATAATAATTACTAAAGATGATTTAGTAAGGTATAGTGATGAGATGTCGAATGAAAATATGTAAGGTTAAAAGAGTCAATATTTGTTGATATTTATATATAAATTTAGACTAAGATAACTTATTAAGTGGGTATATCTTAGTTTTTTTTGTGATAACATCTATAACCATCTTTACTAAAAAATAGTAAGGAACAAATAATTATATAACGCCAATTATTGGAATGTTTACTTTTTTGTAAAAAAGTTTGACATTTTTCATTCAATTATATTTAAATAAGTTTTATTTAAAGAAAAAAACGATATTTTTAAAAAAAATCATAAATATATATTAAATAAATTTGATTTATGATATAATATAATTGTGGTTATCGATTGTATAATCTTGACAAAATGTGTAAAAAATTACTGAAGTATATTTGCACATTACGCAAAAAATCTCAGAAGTAGGAGCTGAAAATGAAGTATGGCGTTAATAAAATGCCCAAATTGCAATCATGATATAAGTGATACTGTAAATAAATGTATTCATTGTGGAGCAAAAATTCATAAAGTTGAAGTTAAAAAAAAATTACCAAATGATTCTATAAAAGAGGCAAAATCACAAATTAATAATCCTATTACAAATAATATTTTTAGTAATATTAAATTAAAATGTGATGCTTTTAATATATTAAAAGGAAAAAAATCTCTTATTAGAGTTATTACAAATATTATTTTGACTTGCATATTTATTATACTAATTTATTTTGTTGAAACCGTTATTACAAAACATTCTGGGGTTTACACTTTGATAGATTTTTTAAAGTGGGTTTTAGATAATTATATAAGTAAATCGTTTGTAAAAATAATTGATATTGTAATTTTAGGTTATTTATTTATATTTTTACTATTATCATGTATGAAAAGTATTAGTGGAAAAATAATAAAAGCAGGTTATAGCATTATTTTGACAATAGAGATAGTATTTATATTTTTTATGTATTTAGTAGGATACCAATTAAATATTTTTGGAGTTTTAGTACCTTTTTATACAATATTTTGGCTACTTATTGAATGTAAATTTTTAAAAATAGATTTATCAGGTCAAAAAAAAATCATCTAATAACTTAGAAAATTTAAAACTTGATTATGAAAATTTAACCAACAATTCAATAGAAAATTTACAAAAGCTAAAGGATTTATTAAATAGTGATGCAATAACCAAAGAAGAGTATAATAAGCTAAAGGAAACTATTATTAATAACATTATTATAAAAAAATAAGGAAGGGAGAATATAATATGTCAGTAATAATATGTAAAGAATGTAAGAAAGAAATATCAGAAGATGTTGAACAATGTCCAAATTGTGGCTTTAAAGTAAAGGACGAACCAAAAAAAGAAATCGAAATGTCAATGAATGATGAAACGAAAGAAGAAGGTTTTTCTTGTAAAAAATGTGGAACATTATTGAAAGAGAATCAACAATTTTGTCCAAAATGTGGAACAGAAAGAGGTTTTACTAATAATAAGAAATGTCCAAAATGTGGAGAGATAATAGAACCTGGTGAAAAATTTTGTTCAAAATGTGGTGCTAAATCCAAACTTGATTTTCAAAGTGATATTATTGATAAAACCAAAAAAATTAAAATAAATAAAAAAAATCTAATAATAATAGTAGCAGTAGTCTTGTTTTTAGTCTTAGGTGGAACAATTGCTAGTAAGGTAATACCAAAATTAACAATTTCTGTAGATGAATTATTAGCTGAAGGAAATTATGAGGAAGCTTATAAAAAAGCAAAAGGCGAAGAAAAAACAAAAGTAGAATATGAAAATTTAATTGCATATATTTGTAATGACGTATCAGAAGGATTAAAAGATCCATCATCATTTAAATTAAGGGAAGCATGGTATGATAAATCTAATCAAAGAATAGTATTATATGTCAATGGAAATAATAGTTATGGTGCTCAAGTAGGAGGTTATTGGTATTATACTTATGATGAAGATGATAACAAGTATGAATTATATACTTCATTATCTTCTTTAGAAGAAGAAAAAACATACTCATGGGATGATTCTTCAGAAAAACTAGAAAAATTATTGAAAAATATTGCTAGAACAACTGTAAAAGAAATAATTCGTGATGATGATTTAGAAATTTCTAAGAATAGTGTAGACAATATTAATAAATTATTTGAAAAAAAATTGTTAGATGATGTTAAGCTATTGGATGTTAATTTATCTCTAGGTTCTTCATCAGGTGATAAAATATAAGAATAAATATACTTGTTTGACTAATCACTTTTAGTCTTTTTCATCTAACAAATATGATTATTATTTGTTAACTATCCATGTTAAGGGTAGTTTTTTACTTGATTGTATATATTTATAACTTAATAATTTTTAAATTGATAAAATCAAAAAAATTCTAGATAGGTATAAAAAATCTTAAATAGGCTACAATTATATTGCAAGTTAAAACTTGAATTTTCGTGAAGTGAGTTTATGAGAAAAAATATTTTTAGTTTTAATATGTTCCTTTATTCTTATTGGATTAACAGAATGTGCTGGAAATACTAAGAAAGAATCTACAAAGGAGTATAAGATGTATATACACTTACTCAAAAAATTAGCACTCTTGGTAATGGTGAAACTACAAAATATTCACTTATGATGAAAAACTTGATTAATAACTGGTTATAAGGAAGGTAATTATACCGTTCATATATTTAAATATGATGAAAATGATAGGGTAAAAGTGAAACTAAAATATCTGGATATTCTTCTTATATAATAGAATATGAATATGATTCAAATGGAAATAAGATAAAAGAATCAGTTTACAAAGATAGTGCTATACCATCATGGAATGTTAGTTATGAGTATGATGTTATTGAAAAAATAGAAAAATAGAAAAAATTGTTTCATCTAAGATGGAATTTTCTTTTCTTTTATGGTATATTATCTATGGAGTTGATGACAATTCAAATAAAATAGTTAAGTAGAAAGGAGTTAAAAAAATGATGTTCAATGATATAGATATACTACATATACTTGTTAAAGAAAAAATTCATG
The DNA here is from genome assembly GCA_947629815.1 of uncultured Bacilli bacterium. Classification (GTDB taxonomy): domain Bacteria; phylum Bacillota_I; class Bacilli_A; order RF39; family UBA660; genus UMGS872. Next base: position 6,525 of record CANRFG010000021.1, on the reverse strand, counting down.
AGAAATCGAAACTATATGAAATGATATCAAAAATTGATTTTAAAGGTGTAAAAAGTTTTGTAACAGATGAAGAATATAAAAAATTTGTTACTGAAGAACTTTTAAATATAATTAATATGTATGACAATGTAACAAATGAAAATGAAATTGTTTCTGCTTATTATAGTTATTTAAAAAATACAACATTTTCTAATACCTGTTGTCTTTTAACATTTTTAAGGAAATATAAATTAATAGATTTTTACACTTATTATTATCCTGGCATGGTTTATTCTAGTCATAAAGAGGAATTAATACAACAAGACATTAAATCTGCTTATGAAAAAGAACTTGCTTATGCTAATGATAATCAAAACTTATTAGATGAATTAGATTCATCTAAACAATTAGTTATGAAGAAAAATAATAATTATGGTTTATAGTTAAGCACTATTTAAATAGTGGTAATCTTTCATTAAAAATGTATAGTAATATAAAGAGATTGATTATAATCTCTTTTTAATATATAATAATTCTAGGTGATAATATGAAGATATTATGTATAGGTAATTGTACTTATGATATAACTTTTATAGTTAATTCATTTATTAAAGAAAATACAAAAAATAGTGTTTTAAAAAAAATAGAATGTGGTGGGGGTAGTACTGCAAATGCTGCCACATTACTTGGAAGTTGGGGAATGAATGTTTATTTTGCAGGTATTATTGGAAATGATTATTATGGTAAAAAAATAAAAAATGAATTTGATAAATATAATGTAAATACAAAGTATCTTCAAGTAAGTAATGAATTTAATACAAAAGTAAGTAATATAATAGTTAGTAATGAAAATGCTAGTAGAACTATATTATCATATAAACCAACAAATATGAAAATGAAAGATTTCAATTTAGATTTTGAACCAGATATAATACTAATAGATGGACAAGAATATGAAATTTCTAAAAAAATATTAAAAAAATATACTAATGCTATAAGTATTATAGATGCAAGCATATTTAATGAAAAAATAATCGAACTTGCTTCTTTAACAGATTTTTTAATATGTTCACTTGATTTTGCTGAAAAAGTTACAAATATAAAGTTTGATATTAATAATGTTCAAACTATTAGCAGTATATATACGAAATTAAAAACAATTTTTAATAATAAAATTATAATCACGTTGGAGGAAAATGGGGCATTATATGAAAAAGATAAAAAAATTAAAATAATGAAATCTATATCTGTTAATGCAATTGATACAACAGGAGCAGGTGATATATTCCATGGAGCATTTATATATGCAATAATTAATAAAATGAATTTAGAAAATGCAATTAAATTATCTAATATTACATCAGGTTTATCTACTGAAAAGTATGGAGGTAGATTGTCAATACCATCTAAGGAAGAAGTTAGGAGAAAATTAGATGAGTATAGATGATTTAATATTTATAGACAATCTTCCTAGCATAGATCTTCATTCTTTAGATAGCTCAACTGCAGAAGTGTATATTAATGATTTTATAAATGATAATTTAAAAACTAAAAATGAGTTTATAGTAATTATTCATGGAAATGGAAGTGGAATTTTAAGAAAAACAACATTTGATGTTTTACGTAAAAATAAAAATGTAATTGAATATAAAACTCACTACAATAATACAGGTTGTACTATTGTTAGAATAAAAATTTGACAAACGAATATATATATGTTAGAATACGACCCATCAACTGAAGAGATCGTTTTCTTTTTAAAATAAAAATAAAAAAAATAAAATTTTAAAAAAAAACTTGACTTTTATAAAAAATGTGCTAACATATAAGCCATAAATTTTAAAGGGGGAAAAATTTATGTACGAAGAAAGAAAAGAAGGATTTTCAATTAGGGGTATAATTATACAAATATTATTTGTTGTATTAATTGTATTCTTACTATTATGGTTGTTTCCAACCAAAACTTATGTAAAGGATTATGCTGATAAGGCATTTAATGATATGTCTTCAACATTACAACCTTTATATAATCAAATATACAATCAAAATCTTAACTCTATGAAAGAAGCTGCTATTAGTTATTTTACAACTGATAGATTACCTTCAAAAGTAGGGGATAGCGTTACTTTAACATTAAAAGAAATGCAAAACAAAAAACTTGTATTAGATTTAATTGATAGTAAAAACAATAAATGCGATGTAAACGAATCTTATGTTAAAATTGTAAAACAAGAAAGTGAATATTTATTAACAGTCAAATTAAGTTGTTCAGATATAACTGATTATGTAGAAGTTCATTTAGGATGCTACAATTATTGTGATAAAGGTTTATGCGAAAAGAAGGAAGAAACAAAACCTGTTACACCATCAAAACCTTCAACTCCATCAACACCATCAAATCCATCTAATCCGTCAACACCTACAACTAAGCAATATGAATATGAATATGAAAAAGTTACAGATGGAAAATGGGGCCCTTGGGGTCCATGGTCAGATTGGTCAACAAATGTAGTTACAAAAACAGATTATAGAAATGTTGAAACTACTGAAAAAGAAGTTCAAACAGGAACAAAAGTAGAAGTAGTAGATGCAATTGCTAAACAAAATGTTACTTATTCTTGTAAAGAAGGTAAATTAGATGGAACTAATTGCGTTATTTCTACTACAAAAACAGAAACAATAGCAGCAACACCACATACAACAACAACATACAGCTGTCCAAGTGGATATACTCAAACAGGTGTAAATGGTATGTATTGTACAAAAACTGAAACAACAACATCTACAATAACAGCAACACCACATACAACAACAACATACAGCTGTCCTGCAGATACTTCAACAACAACTTATAAGTTACAAGGTACAAAATGTTTAAAAACTGTAAAAGAAGTTATTAATGCAACTAAAACAGTTACTAATAAATATAGTTGTCCAGATTCAACATATAAATTAAATGGAACAACATGTACAAAAACAGTAAATGCAACTAAAAATACTTCAAGTGAATGGAAAGATAATGGCGTACATACATATAATTCAATACAATATGGTAGTAGTACTAGAAAGTTAGTCCCACTTTCATCTTCAATAAATGATAGTTGTACTTCAAATTGTAAAAATAATACATGGACTTATAGAGAATATATTTTGGTTTCAACAACAAAATATAGTTGTCCAGATTCAACATATAAATTAAATGGAACAACATGTACAAAAACAGTAAATGCTACATTAAGTGGAAGTACTACTACATATAGTTGTCCATCTGGATATGTAAAAACAGGAACAACATGTACAAAAGCAACTTCTACACTTGTAAGTTCAATATCTACTACAACTGTAAAATTCAGTTGTCCAAGTGGATATACTCAAACAGGCGTAAATGGTATGTACTGTACAAAACCTGTAACAACAACATCAACAATATCAGCAACACCACATACTGTAACAACATATAGTTGTCCAAGTGGATATACTCAAACTGGAACAAATGGTTCACAATGTACTAGAACTGTTCCTTATACAAAGACAGTTACAGCAACAAAAACAGTTAACACAACATATAGTTGTCCATCAGGATATACATTAAAAGATAAATCTTGTTCTAAATCTGTACCTGTATATACTAAATATAAATACTATAGATATCAAGAAAGAGAGTATATTTCTGGTAATAGAGATGTACAATGGAGACCAACTCAAAATGATAAAACATTATTAGATAATGGTTATGCATTAACTGGAAACAAAAGAGAAATAACATCTAAATAATATAGAAAAAAGTATTTCACTTTACACATGGAATACTTTTTCATTGGGTTATTCATTGACAAAGAACAATCTCAATGTTATAATCAAATTACAGAATAGGGGAGGATAGAATGAAAGAAGTTTATGTATTTGAGTATTTAAATGAAAATGAATTTCATAAATTAGAAAGATCCTTAAAAAAATACAATATGTTGGCATATAAGAAGTTATATTTTGAATATTATCCTTCCTTAAAAGAGGGAAAATTCTTAGGAGAGGTAATATCAACAAATCAAGCAAATGATTCGACAACATATGAGTTAAAATTACCTACAGATACTTTGTTTTCAAAAGTACATGGTGATATTAAATTAAGGTATCTTGTATATAAAACACAAAAGACTATAGTTTTAGACACATTAATACCTGAAGATATATTAACAGAAGGACATCAATCAGAATTAGTTACATATAAAGGTGTAATGGTTTCAAAACAACATTCTGATAAAGATTTATTTAAAATTAATTTACTTAATATGATACAAAAATAAAGCATCAAAAACATGCTTTATTTTTAATATTATAATAAATTTATATCATTTAGTTACAAATAAAAAACATCTAAGACACTCTAATATTAATGTTATTATGAGATTTTATATTCATTAGATTATAAAAATAAAAAAGAATTATGTGAATTCTTTTTTATTTTAGACTATTTTATTGAGTGTCCCCTTATACTAAAAGAGTCTATATATTTTATAATACATTTTTTGTATTATAAACAATGTTTGGTGCAGGTGAAGGGAAAGAAATCATTTTTTTGCATATTTTTGTTTGTTTTTTTGAATTTTTGATATTTTTGTAATTATAATTTTTATTTGAAATTTTTGTGTTGGCTTGGCCAACAAAAATTTCAAATATTATTTATACATTTCTTTTGTTTTAAAAATAATTTAATGAATAATAATTCAAACGAAGCAAGGAGACTACTACTTGATAGTAGTCTCATATCTACAACATTTCATAAACATAAATTGTATAATATAAAGGTTATTGAGTGTAACGAATATATGCAAGTTTATTTATTAAATGATAAAAAAATGAAAGATGATGAAGATTTAGAAATAAAAGAAAAAAAGAAAAATATTTTATATGTAGATACAGATAATTTAAAAAAAATTGATAATGATTTAAAAGTTATTGATACAAAAAATTTAACTAGGAGTAAACTTTCTTGTCAAAGGTTGGCTAAATGTAATTCTAAGTATTGGGAAACTTTTATTACTTTAACTTTTGCTGAAAATATTGTCGATATTTGTTATGCTAATAAACAATTTAATAAGTTTATATCTAAAGTTAGACGAGTTTATAATAACTTTAAGTATTTGTGTGTACCAGAATTTCAAAAAAGAGGTGCAGTTCATTATCATTTACTTACTAATATAAGTGTTGATAATAGTAATTTAATTTTTAAACAAAAAGATAATAAAAAGTTTTTACATATAAAATATTGGAATTGTGGTTTTAATAGTGTTGAAATTGTTAAAGGAGATATAAAAAAAATAGTTGGTTATATTAGTAAATATATGACTAAAGATATTGACAATAGATTGTTTTCTAAAAGAAGATATTTTTATTCTTATAATCTATTAAAACCTGTTGTTTCATATTTAGATTTAGATAATAAAAAACATTTAGAAATTTATAAAAAGATTTTAAGTGATAAAAAATTAATTTATCAAAATGAATATTTAAATATTTATAATAATGATTTAATTACATTTAAAGAATATATAAATGACAAATAAAAAAATGTCAATAGAACATGAAATAGCGCAACATACGAAGTATGCGAGCATATGTCGTGAAAGTCTATTGATATTTTTGTTTTGTATTATAATGTTGTTGTAAAAACAAAAAAAGTGATAAAATCATTTTTTTTGTTTTTGTTGCCCATAACGGCGAGTGTTAAAAAAAAGTTTTTGTTTTACTTTTTTTAAAAAGTAAAAAATAAAGAGAGGGTTTAGAGTGAAAGCATTTTCGTAAAAAATTGGTTATTTTCTTGCTTGTCTTTCCCTTTAGGGAGAGAAAAAAGAAAATACAATTTTTAGAAAATGCTAAACGATTTTTTATTTATATTTTTGTCAATAAAGTTTGTTATTTTTGTTTTGCCACTAATTATATTTTCTTTAGTTTGATAGTATACTTCTGTGTTATTTCTTATTGCATTATCTAATAATTCTAGTAAATCTTCTGTTTGCTTTAAAAAAACATTTATAGGTAAGTTTCCTATGTATTTTTCTCTATTACTAGGTATACCAACTACTACTCTTAACATATCTTCATTATTATTTTTATCTTTATATTTGCTATAACCTAAAATTTTACATTCTTTCATTTCTTAATTCCTTTCTATTTAAAAATATTGTAGCCACATTTTAATTTTATATTTTTATATTAAAAAAAGTCAAATATTTTGACATTTTTATTATATAAAAAAAATAACTAGTATAACAACAGTTATTGTAAAAATAACAACCTTATTAGGAATAGTACACCAAAATTAAATGTAAACCCTTACTTTTTTCTAGTTATTTCTTTTGAGTTTTTATAGTTTTTATTTAATCACATATTTATATATTCTAATTGGTATTTTTAAAACTCAATTATATTATATATTTAAAATTTATTATTGTCAATTGTAAAAATTGTGTTGATAGCGTTTCCAAAGTGGGGAGATTTATAAAACTAACCATTATAAATAAATAAAAATGGTTAAAACCTTAAAAA
>CANRFG010000020.1 GCA_947629815.1 uncultured Bacilli bacterium | reverse complement strand
TATATAATAAATTATACCAAAATAAAAGGTCCCCAAAGGGGACGGATAACAAAACTTGTTTTGTTATTTTTTTAATACATTTAAGAATCTAGATGTTGAAATTCAAAATATAAATTATAAAATAACATATACTATTGATAGTATAATTGTAGAATTAGAATCAAAAGAAATGAATAATAATCAATTGGATGATGAATTTTTTAAATTATATAAATTTATGAATATCTTAATAGGATATTATCCTACAATTGTTAGTGGTACTGAATTTGATGTATCTGATTTAGCAGAACAATATTTTTCAAGTGAGAAACATATGTTATCACAAGACTGTTTTGTTAAAAATTTAGATAATGAAATATTTAAAACAAGTTATAAAAGATTTAGAGTACTTGAAGCAAAAAATTCTTTTGTTATTGATTATTATGGCTTTGCTACAAGTAGAATAAATAATTATTATTCTGAAATTGCAATAGTTAATATTTTACAATGTTTGGATGGAATGTATGATAATTTAGAGATTACAAAATCAAACAAATTTATTTTAAGTTCACCTCAAAGAATAGAAATTTTTAAAGAAAGAATAAAAAAAGTATGTATTAGAGATATTGTAGATAATAAGCATCAATTACAAAAATTAAATCAAAAATTAGAAGAAATTACATGTAGGCTAGAATATGTAAACTTTGATTATAAATTAAAATATTTATTTAATTACATAGATAATAAATATGCAATATTCCAATTAGAAAAACATCAAAATGATAAAACTAAAAATTTTGATGCCTTTATAAAAAAGTGTAAACATACTAGAAATAAATTTTCGCATTCATCAAATATAAAAAATTGTTTAAATGGTATGGAATCTGCCTTTTATTTATATAAGATAATATTAACTTTTAGGCTCCTTATTATAGATGAAGTTGGTTTAGATAGTTATGTTGAAAAAAATTATTTAGATTATGTTATAGAAATTACTAATGTAAGATTAATAGAAAAACTACAAATGGTTCCTTTATGATTTAGATTCTAATTAACACATTAGTGATTATTTGATCCCATATATGCAAAATACAGAACTTGTTACAGGAAATAGTATTCAAAATAGTTTTTTTGTACAATATTGTCAATCAGAAAATACAAAATTGATACAGTTAGCAGATGTTTTTTCAAATATATATTACTGCAATTTAATTTCAAAAGATTGTTATAAAGATGAAATCGAAAATATGATAAAAGAAGGATATATAAAGTGTCAATTTAAATTTCCATTGTAAAAAAAATTGGGGAAAAATATTAAAAAAAAATTAAATTATGTATTGACTTTACATTTTTTTGCATAATATAATGTTAGTGTTAGCAGTAAGTCCTTGTAATGCGCCGTAAATCTTTTGATTTACAATTTATTTTGGTAAGCGCTATGTGTTAGCGTCGCATCAAGGCAAATAACACTATCTAAGACGATGCATTATTGCATTGTCTTTCTTTTATTAAATATAACTAAAGGGCAATAATGCCTTTTTATTTTGTTAATTTTAATATATAATTATATATAGGTGATGTCTATGATTAAGGAAAAATTATCATTAGTTCCAAATAAACCTGGTTGTTACTTAATGAAAAATAAAGATAATGTAATAATATATGTAGGTAAAGCAAAAAAATTAAAAAATAGACTTAGTTCATATTTCAGAGGAACACATACAGGTAAAACTGCAAAATTAGTAAGTGAAATAGTAGACTTTGAATATATAGTTGTAGGTAGTGAAACAGAATCATTAATATTAGAACTAAATTTAATAAAAAAATATGACCCTAAATATAACATATTATTAAGAGATGATAAAAGTTATCCTTATATAGAACTTACTAATGATAAAGTACCTAGATTATTAGTAGTTAGAAGCATCAATAAAAGAAAAAATCATAACAATTTGTATGGACCATATCCAAATGTATATGCTGCAAAAAAAACAGTAGAACTTTTAAATAGATTATATCCACTTAGAAAATGTAAAACATATAATAAAAAGCCTTGCCTTTATTATCATATAAATCAATGCTTAGGATATTGTACAAATAAAATAGATAGTAAAGTAATAGATGAAATGAAAACAAACATAATAAAATTTTTAAAAGGCGATGATACAGAAGTAATAAAAAAAATAAAAACAGAAATGGAAGAAGAAAGTAAAAATTTAAGATACGAAAAAGCCTTAGAATTAAAAGAATTACTAGATTATATAAGTATTACACTTAAAAAACAAAAAGTTGAAATAAAAGATAATATTGATAGAGATTTATTCGGATTTTTTGTTGATAAAGGATATATAAGTATACAAGTATTTTTTATAAGAAGTGGCAAAATACTTGAAAGACATAAATCAATATTTCCACTTATAGATGAAGTAGAAGAAGAATTAACTCGTTATATAGCTAATTTTTATCAAAATGGTATTGTATTACCTAAAGAAATATTAGTACCAAAAGAAGTAGACCAAAATTTATTACAATCATTTTTAAATATTAATGTAAGAGTACCACAAAAAGGAGAAAAACAAAGATTAATTGAAATGGCAAATGAAAATGCACAAATTGCTTTAAAAGAAGAATTTGATTTAATAGAAAAAAATGAACAAAAAACATATATGGCTAACGAAGAATTAAAAAATATACTTAAATTAGAAAAATTAGATAGAATAGAACTATTTGATAACTCAAATCTTTTTGGGAATTACAATGTATCAGGAATGGTAGTATATAAAAATGGTGTACCAAGTAAAAATGACTATAGAAAATTTAAAATAAGCTTTGATAAAAATGATGATTATAATACTATGAGAGAAGTAATATATAGAAGATATTTTAGAGTTTTAAAAGATAATCTAGAAAGACCAGATTTAATAATAGTAGATGGTGGTATAGGACAAATACATGTTGCAAGAGAAATAATAAATTCCCTAAATCTAAATATACCTGTTATTGGATTAAAAAAAGATGATAAACACTCAACTTCTGCTTTACTTGCAAACAATCCTATAGAAGAAATAAAAATAGATAAAAAAAGTAATTTATTTTATTACTTAGAAAGAATGCAAGATGAAGTACATAATTTTACAATTAATTATCATAAACAAATAAGAAGTAAAGGTTCATTATCAACGATTTTAGATAGTGTTGAAGGAATAGGAGAAAAAAGAAGAAATTTAATTTTAAAAAAATATAAAACAATTTCTAAAATAAAAGAAGCAGATATAGAAGAACTTGGAAAAATAATCCCAATAGAAACAGCTCAAAAACTAAAAGAATTTTTGAATAATATATAGTTAAAATATATAAATCGTGGTAAAATTATATTTATAGAATAGTTACATAAAATAAGGAGTATGGCATGAAGAAATTTATATTTAATTTAAAAAAGTATTATAAATATTCACTATATTCTGCTAAAGCAGAATTAAAATCAGAAGTGGCTAATTCATATTTAAATTGGTTGTGGTGGATTTTAGACCCATTTTTCTTTATGCTAATATATACATTTATAAGTCAAATTGTATTTAAAGATAATGAACCATATTTTCCAATATTTGTGTTTATTGGACTTAGTGGATGGAACTTTTTTAGTAAAATGGTAAGTTGTTGTATAAAACTTATTTCAGATAATGAAAACATAGTAACAAAAACATATATACCAAAATATATTTTATTACTATCAAAATCATTTACATTAGTATTTAAAAGTTTTATTTCATTTGCTTTAGTAATAATATTGATGATATTTTTTAAAGTACCATTTACGTTAAATTTGTTATGGTTTCCTTTGATATTTTTAATACTTTATATTTTTACATTTGGGATATGCACGATACTTATGCATCTTGGAATATATATAGAAGACTTATTTAATGTTGTTGACATTTTATTAAAATTTACTTTTTATATGTCAGGAGTATTTTATAGTTTACAAAAAAATGTACCAGAACCATTTAATAAATATTTATTAGAATATAATCCTGTAGCTTTTTTAATTAGTGAATTTAGAAACATAATGATGTATAACCAAATGCCTAATTTTTTACTTTTACTTTTTTGGCTTTTATTTGGAATTTTACTTTGTTTTATAGGTATTAGAATGATAAATAAATATGAAAATAGTTATGCAAGGGTGATATAATGCAAAAAGCAATTACAGTTAAAAATGTGCATATAAAATACAGGGAAATAAAACAAATTTCAATTAGGGATATTTTCCTTAGAAGAAAAGAAAAAATGTATGAAGAATATGAAGCAATAAAAGGAGTATCATTTGATTTAGAAAAAGGAAAAATTTTAGGAATTGTAGGAAAAAATGGAAGTGGTAAAACAACCTTATTGAAAGCGCTTGCAGGAATATTCTCACCTAATGAAGGAGTCATTGATTTACATAAAAATACAGTTTCACTTTTATCTATAGGGATTGGATTTCAACCTAAACTTACAGGATATGAAAATATATATTTATCAGGTATGTTATTAGGCTTTTCTGAAGAAGAAATAAAATCAAAAGAAAAAGAAATAATAGATTTTTGTGAACTTGGAGATTTTATATATAAACCTGTTAGAACTTATTCATCAGGTATGTATTCAAAACTTGCTTTTTCAATAACAGCTATTTTAGAAACAGATATTATATTAATTGATGAGGTATTAAGTGTGGGAGATACAAATTTTAGAAAAAAAAGTTACAATAAAATGAAAGAATTAATAACTGATAGTAATAGAACAGTTGTTATTGTTTCTCATGATATGAATATATTAAGGGATCTATGTGATGAAATCATATGGTTACATGATGGTAAAATAAAAATGAGAGGAAATACTTTAGAAGTATTATCAAATTATGAAAAATTTATGAAATGATTTGATTAAATATTTAAAAATGTTAAAATTATAATGGAGGTAGTTATGAAAGGATTTACATTAGTAGAGTTATTAGCAGTATTAATAATAATAGGTGTTTTATGTATTATAACAGTTGGTGGAGTTAATTCTGTTTTAAATGCAACAAAAAAACAATCATATGAAACACAAGTAAAAAGTATACTATCATCAGCAGAAAATTGGACTTTAGAAAATGCAGAATTATTGCCAAATGATAAAAATTCTTCTTATGAATTACCATTAGAAGAACTAAAAAAAAGTGGGAATATGCCAAATGAAACTATAATAGATCAAAGAAATAACAAAGAAATGAATGGTTGTGTAATTATAACTTGTGCTTCTAACTGTAAACAATATAAATATTCATATGAAGAAAGAGCTTGTACAAAGTAGGTGAGTTATGGCAATTATAAAAGTAATGGACGAATTACTTGCTAATAAGATTGCAGCAGGAGAAGTAGTTGAAAGATGTTCGTCCGTAGTAAAAGAATTAGTTGAAAATAGTATAGATGCAAATTCTACTGAAATAAAAGTAGAATTACAAGAATCTGGTACCAAAGAAATAAAAGTAACAGATAATGGAAAAGGTATGGATAAAGAAGATGCTGTTTTAGCTTTTTCAAGACATGCTACAAGTAAAATAAAAGAAGAAGATGATTTGTACCATATAGAAACTTTAGGCTTTAGAGGAGAAGCTTTAGCTGCAATATGCAGTGTAAGTAATGTAACACTTAAAACTTCAACAGGTGGAGTAGGTACAACAGTTATAGTAAATGGCGGAAAAATAGAAGAAGTTAAATCTTCTGATTCAAAAAAAGGTACTTCAATATCTGTTAAAAATTTATTTTATAATACACCAGCTCGTTTAAAACATATGAAAAGTTTATATACAGAACTTGCAAATGTAACTGAATATATTAATAAACTTTCATTATCACATCCTGATATAAGATTTATTTTAACTAATAATGGAAATGTTATATTAAATACAGATGGTTCTAATAATTTACTTAAAACTATAAAAGATATATATGGAGTCGAAATAGCTAAAAAAATGATGCAAGTACATGCAGAAGATGCTGATTATGTAGTAGATGGTTATATAAGTCTTCCTGAAGTACATCGTTCTAGTAGAAATAACATGATTACATTAGTAAATAATAGAATAGTTAGAAATGCAGAACTTAATAAAGTTATAAATGATAGTTATCATTCATTTAAACCAGATAATAGATATCCAATAGTTGTACTTAATATAACTGTTGATCCAATATTAGTAGATGTAAATATACATCCAACAAAAATGGATATAAAATTTTCTAAATTAGAAGAACTTTGTAATTTAATTTCAAATATGATAAAAGAAAAACTTCATAAGAAAAATTTAATACCACATATAGAAGAAGAAATTAAAATAGAACCTAAAAAAGTATATGAAGAAATTAAATTAGATTTGGATAGAATAAAACAAGAACCAATTAATTTTGAAGTAAAAGAAGAAGAAAATGAATATTCAAAAGTAGAAGAAAAATTGTTTGTAAATGAAGATATGTTAAATGAACAAGAAGATATAAAAGAGAAATCAAAGCGATTACCTGAATTGTATCCTGTTGGATTAGTTCATGGAACATATATAATATGTCAAAATGATGAAGGCATGTATATAATAGATCAACATGCTGCAAAAGAAAGAATTAATTATGAAATATATAAAGAAAAATTAGGTAACCCAAATAATAGTTCTATAGATTTAATAGTTCCTATGACTTTAGAATTTTCAAATAATGAATTTATAATTTTAAAAGAAAATTTAGATTATTTAAGAAGTATAGGTTTTAATATTGAAGAATTTGGTATAAATTCAGTAATTATAAAATCACATCCAACTTGGTTACTTAAAAATTATGAACAAGAACAAACAAGAAAAATAATTGAAGTTGTTTTACAAAAAGAAAAAGATTTTTCAATAACAAAATTTAATGAAAAAATTGCAACTATGTTAAGTTGTAAAATGTCAATAAAAGCAAATATGAATATTACAATTGAAGAAATGGAAAACTTGATAAATGATTTGAGAAAATGTGATAATCCTTTTAATTGTCCACATGGAAGACCTACAGTAATTTTTTATTCAAATTATGATTTAGAAAAATTATTTAAAAGAAGTGGTTTTTAATAAAATATGATATTTATATAATGTTTAAATAAGAATATTATTTTTACATATAATAATATTGCAAGTGATGCTTGCAAATCTACTTATAAAGTATTGACTTTTAAAGTAGATTATAGTATATTATTATTGCATTTGAAAGAGTGCATTAATAAGAAAATGTTAGCCGCTCTTGGATGGTGCGGGATATAAATTATTCCAAATGAGAAATGTTAATCGCTCTCGGGTGGTGCGAGTTATAAATTATCCCGAACGAAAATGTTTTGAAAACTTTATCTAACTGATAGGGTTTTCTTTTTAATTGTGGTATATTATATTTGGAGGTAATACATGAAAGTTGAAACAGGATATATTTATCATATTAAAGATGAATTTTTTGATAAAATAAACGATAAAGGATTAATGATAAATCATGAGAATGGTCATGCTAGGCCAACTTACTTTACAATTAAGGATAAAAATATTTTATGGTTTATTCCTCTTAGTAGCAAAATTGAGAAATATCAATTTATCGTGGATAAGAAATTAAAGAAATATGGGAGTTGTAAATCAATTCTTATTAGAGAAATAGCGGGTAAAAAAGTTGTTATACTTTTACAAAATGCATTCCCTACACTAGAAAAATATATAGATCATCCACACATTATTAATGGTAAACCATTAAAAGTTATTGATAGTTTAAAAAATGAAATTTTGTTTGATTTTAAGTATTTATTGGCTCTAAAGACAACCGGAAAAAATCTCTTTTTTACTGATATTGATAAAATCAAAAATCAAATGTTGGAAGAATTAGAAATTTCAAAAAAATAAATATAATTTTAAATTAAAACTCACAAAATATTTATAAAGTATTTACTTTTAAAGAAAAGTATAGTATATTGTAATTGTATTTGAAAGAGTGCATTAATAAGAAAATGTTTCTCGTTCCCAGATGGCGCGAGTAATAAATTATTCTGGGCGACAATGTTTCTCGCTCTCGGGTGGTGCGAGCAATAAATTATCCCGAACGAAAATGTTAGCCGCTTATTGATGGTGCGGGGTATAAATGATTCAAATCGTGAAATGTTAGTCGCTTACAGGTGGCGCGAGTTATAAGTTACCCTGAATGAAAATGATTTTAGAACTCTATTTAACGAATAGAGTTCTCTTTTATTGTAAAACAATATTTTTAATTAAATTATATATTCAAAATAAGACAAAATATTGTTTTAAAAAGTATAATATTTTATTGACATTAATATAAAAAAAATTATATACTTTATATAGAAAATAATAAGGTTAATTATACTACATTTTTAATATAATTATAATAGGAGTGTGTAAGTATGAAATATTATTTAGCAGGAGTAAAAGGCGCTGGAATGAGTGCTTTAGCATTATTTTTAAATGATTTAGGATATGAAGTAATAGGATATGATGATGCAAAAGAACATAGATTTACAGAAGATAAATTAATCGAAAGAGGAATTAAAATATATACAGGACCTAATGATGCAATGGATGAAAATACAATAGTTGTATATTCACCCGCTATGAAATTAGATACTCACCCAGAATTAATTAAAGCATCCTCTCTTGGACTTGATATATATGAGTATCAAGAGATGTTAGGACTTTTAACAAAAAAATTTGAAACAATATGTGTTGCAGGATGTCATGGAAAAACAACAACTACTGCAATGCTTAGTAAAATATTTACAGATACAGTTGGATGTAGTTATATAATAGGTGATGGAGTAGGTAAAGCTAACAAAGAAAGTAAAAAATTTATATTAGAATCTTGTGAATATAGAAGACACTTTTTAGCCTATGACCCAGAATATGTAATAATAACAAATATAGATATAGACCATACAGACTATTTTAAAGGAATAGATGATATTATAGATGCTTATAATGAATTTGCAAACAAAGCATCAAAAATGGCAATAGTTTGTGGTGATGACCCATATACACATATGTTACAAGTAAATCCACAAATTTATTATTATGGAATTGAAGAAGACAATGATATACAAGCAAGAAACATAGAATATAGAAATGATGGTACAGAATTTGATGTATTTATAGAAGATGAATATTATGGACATTTTGATTTACCTTTATTTGGAAAACATATGCTTTTAAATGCACTTGCTGCAATAGCAGTATGTTATTATGAAAGAATGGAATCAAAAGATGTTTCTAAATCATTAAAAACATTTGAAGGAGCAGAAAGAAGATTTAAAGAAAAAATAATAGGTGATATAGTAACAATAGATGACTATGCACATCACCCAACAGAAATAAAAGTTACTATTAAAGCTGCAAGACAAAAATATCCAAATAAAAAAATAATTGCAGTATTTAAAGCACATACTTTTTCAAGAGTAGAACAATTTGCAGATGATTTTGCAATCGCTCTTAATTTAGCAGATAAAGCTTATGTTATGGATATAAATTATGATAGAGAAGACCCTAATGATTATCCAAATATTACACCTTATACAATAATAGATAAACTTAATAATGGTGAATATATAGAACAAGGTATGGAAGAAAAACTTTTAGAATATGAGAATGCAGTAATATTATTTATGAGTAGTAAAGAAATATATTTATTACAAAATAAATATGAACAATTACTAAAAGAAAAATTAGGTATAGAATAAAAGATTGTTAATTTAACAATCTTTTTCGTATATTTCTTTTATTTTATCAGTATTTTTAAAATTCAATTTAGCTAATTCATTAAGTTTATCAAAACCATATTTTTTAACAATTTTAACGCCTAATTCATCTACTTTATCACTTGCGCCTTTTACTAAAACCATATCAATACTTTTTCCTAATTTATCAAATTCAT
Organism: uncultured Bacilli bacterium; assembly: GCA_947629815.1. Taxonomy (GTDB): domain Bacteria; phylum Bacillota_I; class Bacilli_A; order RF39; family UBA660; genus UMGS872. The sequence continues at coordinate 9,405 of CANRFG010000020.1, read as the reverse complement.
GTAAAAATATATATCTACTTATAATAGAAGCACAAGCAACACTTAAACATTTATCTTCTGCTTTTGTCATAAAAGTTATATTTCTAACAACATTAGTAGAATCTTTTAAATAATTAAAATAAGCATATGGTTTAGCGAATTCATCAACTACTATATAGTCATAATTATTTATTTTATTTTTAAGAATAGATAGAGCCTTATTATGCATAATAGATTTTATTTTGTTCATATTAATATCGAAACTATATTTTAGATTGTATTCTTTATTAGAAAGAATAATACTTTCATAAGGAATAACTTTAATTAATTTTGGAACAATTTCTAGTATTTTTTCATCAGTTAATTTTTTAGAATCTTTTACTCCAAGTTCTTCTAAAAAAGGTATATTTTCTTTTGAAACATATGTAGCAGTTACAACAATTGGTCCAAAATAATCACCTGTTCCAACTTCATCAGAACCAATCGAATTAGAATTATATATTTGAGGATTTATTTTATCTATTTTTTTTTCTTTTTTCTTATCTTCACTATTATTTACTTCTAATTTTTTATTAGGATTTAAATGTTTTTCAACTTCACTCCACATATTTGCATCAATATCAGCAGAAATACCTTGAAAAACAGCTTTACCAGATTCATATAAAGTTACAACAGTATCAGCTTCGTCTGCTTGAAAAACAGCGTATTGTGGAGTTTTAGGCCTTTTTTTATCCTCAAAATATTCAATCATTTTTTGTTTAGTATTTTCACTTACTTTTAAAGTTATAGTCATAATTATCCTCCATACACTTATTTTAGCAAATTGCTTTATTTTTTTCAATATTTGTAATATAATTTAATAGGAGGTAATTTATGAGTGTAGTAGATATTATAATACTTATTGTAATAGCGTTCGGTGGAGTTTTGGGATTTAAAAGAGGATTTACAAAATCAGTAGTAAAAGCGGTAGGGTTTATAGTAGCAGTAATACTTGCATTCCTACTTAAAAATTCTTTAGCGAGTTTCTTTTATAGCAATTTACCATTCTTTAGTTTTACAGGAATATTTAAAGGAATGACAGTTTTAAACATTGCTTTATATGAATTGATTGCTTTTTTAATTTTATTAGCGTTATTTCTTGTAATATTAAAATTAGTAGTAATAGCGACTTCAATATTTGAAAAAATACTTTCAGCTACTATAATACTTAGTATTCCATCTAAAATAGCAGGAGCATTTGTAGGAATGATTCAAAACTATGTAATTGTTTTTATAGTTTTATATATAGTTTCATTACCAATATTCAATATAGATTTTGTACATGATTCTAAGTTAAAGAAAATTATTCTTAATAATACACCTGTTTTAAATGTTTTTGCAACAAATACTACAAAAGTTATAGAAGAATTTATTGAGATAAAAGATAATTATAATTCAAGTACAAGCTCAGATGAATTTAATTTAGATACTTTAGATTTATTTTTAAAGTATGATATAATTACAGTTGATTCAGTAGATAAATTGATAGGAAAAGGTAAAATAAAAGTAGAAAATCAAGAAAGGTTAATAGAAATATTAGATAAATATAGGGTGAATAATGATAACGATATGTAATGATGAAAATTTTAAAAGTTCAGTAAATGATGATTTTGTTTTAGTAGACTTTTTCGCAACTTGGTGTGGACCTTGTAAGATGTTATCTCCTGTTTTAGAACAACTAGAAAATGTAAAAATTGTTAAAGTTGATGTAGATGAGGCACCAAATACATGTAAAGAATACGCTATTATGAGTGTGCCAACTCTTATGATATTTAAAAATGGTAAAATGATTTCTAAAAAAATGGGATATATGCCACTAGAAATGATACAATCTTGGATTGAACAAAATAAATAACATAGATGATAGAAATATCATCTTTTAATTTTAAAAATATCTATCGAAATAATAGCATCTAAATTTTTAGGTCAATATGTTTAATATATAAATTATTAAAAATTCTATATATCTTGTAAAAAACTTTACTCTTTGTTATAATATTACAAGAGAGTAGGTATAATATGAAACGAGGATTTACATTAGTAGAGTTACTTGCAGTTATAATAATAATTGGTATTTTGTTTGCAATCATATTTCCACTAGTAACAAATAATATAAAAGATAGTGAAGAAAGAGCATATAATCTTGTAATTAACAATATAATTACCGCTACAAAAGATATGATGGTAAGTGAATCAATAGTTATTCCAAACGATAATGAAAGTATAACTATATATATAGGTGAATTAAAAAGAAAAGGATTACTTCCTATTGAACTTGTTAATCCAATGACTAAAAAAAATATATCAAATACTTCTACTGTAGTTGTAACAAGGACAGGCAATTCATATACTTATGATGTAAATATAGTCGATTTGGAAGAAAATAGTACAGAAAACGAAGATGCACCATCAATAAGGTTAAATGGAAGTTATATTGAATATGTCGAGATAAATACACCTTATGTTGAAAAAGGTGTAACTGCTTATTCGAAAGATGGAGAAGAGTTAACTGTATCTTCACCTCAAATTAAATTGAATGATAAAGAAGTTGGTAGTGTTGATACATCTAGTTTAAATACATATAAACTTATTTATACTGTAACTGATAAAGGAATTACAACAACAAGTATTAGAACAGTTGTTGTAAGGGATACAACTCCCCCTGTTATTTCAGTTCCTGATGAATCTACAATAACTATTTCTCAAGTAAATGGTTATGATGTAAATAGTGGAGTTTATGCTGTTGATAATTCAAATGAAAGTATAACTGTAAAATCTGAATCTAGTTTAAGCAATATACCAGGTAAATATATTGTACTTTATACTGCAAGTGATAGTAGTGGTAATGAAACTTCTTTAAAAAGAATAATTAGTGTAGTTGATTCTATTAGTTTGCAATTAAAAGAAAATGGTAATTTGATTGAAGAAATCGATACTACACAATTAAATGAAAAAATAATAGATGCTAAAGATGTATCAAATATTATATGTAATAATGATGTAAAAATAGAATTACAAAATAATAAGATTAGATTAACAGATATAAAAGGTAAAAAATCTTTCTGCAATTTTTCAAATAGTATTATAGATAGTGTTTCTTCTCTTGATGATACAAATAATAATATTATGTTACTTAAAGATGAGACACCAACTTCTACTATTGAGATACCTAAAAATAGAAGTGTAACAATAGATTTAAATGGAAAAAACATTAATTCAGAAAAAGATATAATTTATAATTATGGTACATTGACAATAAAAAATAGTAGTAGTAATGTTTCTACTCTAACAAGCGCAATTGTTGTTTTAAGAAATTATGAAAATGCAATTTCTGATTTACAAAATGTTAAATTAGTAAGTACTCATGCAACTACTGCAAGTACTATATTAAATAGTGGAAAATTAAAGGTTACAAATTGTCATATAGAAGGTCCATATGGAATTGGTGGTAATGATAAACCTACTACAATGCTTAATATATATAATAGTGAAATAGTTGGTACTCTTAAAAATGCTATTCAATTTAATACAAGTTCAGGTGGTGGAAATATATATTCATCTAATATAAAGGGAAAAGAATCTGCTATTAGCTTTAGTTCAACAGGAACATTAAATATATATTCAGGAACTTTTATAGGTGAAATTAAATTTGCAATAAATAATAATACAACAGGAATCGTAAATATTAAGCAAACAGATAACCCTGTATATATAACTTCACTTTCAAAAACTTGGAATCCTGCAATAAATAATGGTGGAGGTGGAACATTAAATATTAGTGGTAGTCAAGCAAATAAATGTACGACTAATGCAAGTGATACTAAGAGTGGAATTTGCATATATGCAGAAGGCGATAAAAATTATAAATCAAATACTGCAAATGGTGGAATAAGAAATGTTAATAGTATAGCTAATATAGATGGTGCAACTATATATGGTGGAAATCAAGCTATTAATAATGGTGGAACAATAACTATTACAAATTCAAATGTATTCTCTAATAATTATGCAATATTGAGTAGTGGGACAGCAAATATAAAAAATTCAACTTTATCTTCTGTAAGTTCTATTGCTATAAATAATAGTGGTAGTGGTATTGTAAATATTGATGGTTCAAAAATTACATCTACTTTTATTCCAATAGTTAATTATAGTTCTAATGATATAAATATAACAGATAAAAGTGGTAGGGTTTATATCTATTCAGATGGAACAACCAATACTAATATTTGGTCTGCAAAAGCTATAACGAATAATAGTTCTGGTAATATCAGAATAAATGGTTCTATTGCAGATAAATGTACAGATACCGAAGAAAATAAAAGTGGTATATGTATATATAATGGATATGGAAGAACAATAATAAGTGAAGCAAATGCAACAGGAAATATATATATAGATGGTGCTACTATAGTAAGTAAAGAACATTATGCAATAAATAATGGAGTTCCAACAATATATATATGTAATGGAAAAATAAATGGAAAAGTATATGATTTAGTAAATTCTGGAACAGGGTATATATATTATAATTCAAAAGTTGTTTTAGAAAATAATAAAATATCTGATGTTAATACTAATAACCCATCTCATATAGTACTAGATAATAATATTAGTTGCCAAGCATAAAAATAAAGAAGCAAAATTTGCTTCTTTTGTTTTTGTAAATATTTTATAATTTTCTATATAATCCAATTGCAGTTCCAAGAATTGTAACATTATCTAATATTATTGGATCCATTGTATCGTTTTCAGGTTGAAGCCTAAAATATCCTGTTTCTTTGTAAAATCTTTTTAAAGTAACTTCATTTTCATCAGTCATTGCAACAACAATCTCACCATTTCTTGCATTATTTTTTCTTTCCACTATTACGATATCACCATCAAGAATACCTGCATTTATCATACTAGTACCACTTACAAGTAAAGTAAATACTTCTTTATTTTTAGGTATTAAATAGGCAGGTAAAGAAAAATATTCATCAGGTCTTTCAATAGCTTCAATTGGACTACCTGCAGTTATTTTACCAAGTAATGGAACAGAAACGACATCATCATCTTTATTTGCGAATTCATTTTCAACAAGTAATTCAATAGCTCTATTTTTAGTATCTTCTTTTTTAATAAAACCTTTGCTTTCAAGATTAGCTAAATGTGCATGTATAGTGGCAGGAGAAGATACACCTAAATCTGCTCCAATTTCTCTTATAGTTGGTGGATATCCATGAGAAACCATGTATTTTTTTAAATATGTAAGAATTTCTTCTTGTCTTTTTGTTAATTCTTTCACAATTAACCTCCTTTACATTTATAGTTTAACATACATTTTACAAAAAGTCAAACAAATGTTTGCAATTTGTATTGACACGAACAAATGTTTATGTTAAACTTAATACAGAAAGGGAGAGATAGTATGAAAGAAATGTTAAAAAGTAAAGGAATTATTTTATTTGTTGTAGCGTTTATAGGGGTTACTTATATAAATGCAATTGGTACAGCTAGAATGGAGGAAACATATAAAGTTAAAGATAGTTATGTAGCTTCAAATACTATATAACTATTTTAATTTATAAACTTTTTTTGACAAAATATGAATGTGATAAATTATAAAATAATAAATGGTGATAACATGAGAAAATATTATCTCTTTAGTATAAGGAGAGAATTTTATAATGTATATAAAAAAAATTCTTATGTTTTATATAAGACCTTAGAAAATTTATATAATTTAAAAAGTGAAAACTTAGTGTATGGAATATCTTTATTTAATCAAATATGTAATAGAATAGATAAGACTAACATTAATATTTTATTTAGTCAATATATTAGAATAAATAATGATAAATACTTAATAAATGAGGGTAAAGAAGAAACGATTGTTACTATTAAAAACCCATATATTTTATATAATACGAATATGAATTTCCCTGATTCTATGGGAAGAATATATTGTTTAGATAAATACATTTTTGTTATAGATTTTAAAAATGAAGATTATTTTTGGTTAGACGAACATATTGTATTAAAAAACAAATATACTTTAATATAGTATTGTAATATTTGATTAATTTTAGTAAAATATATTTAGGAGGAATAAAAAATGCAATTATTTATGGATATATTAAAAGTATTATTTGGATTAATAGTAGGAGGAGTAATAGGATTTATAATCGCTCGTAATTATATGAAAAAATATTTAAAGAAAAATCCACCTATTAATGAACAAATGATAAAAGCTATGATGACACAAATGGGAAGAACACCAAGTCAAAAACAAGTTAATCAAATGATGAAATCAATGAGTAAATATATGGATTAAGAATTATAGATTTTCTATAATTTTTTTGTTATTGTATTTTCTTTACAATAAATTTGACCTACTGAATGAGTATAACCACATGAAAGGGCAGTCTTAATAGAAGGTATATTATCTTCAGCTATACATAATTTAATAAAATTAACAAAATCATAATTTTTAAATATATAATTTGTAACTTCATTTAAAATCATTTTTCCATAATTTTTACCACGTTTTTCTATATCAATTGCTGCTCTTAAATAAACAGCATTTTCTTTTTCATTAAATCCACCTATATTTAGATAACCTATTAAATCATTATTATCATAAACAAGTAAACCTCTATCAAAAAAGGTGTTTTTAGGATAATTATGTAAAAGACTACCCATACCTCTAAATCTAGTAGTAATAGTTTCATCATTTACTAACTTTTTAAAAAATTGTAAATGCTCCGTATTACTTTTATCAAATCCAGACAAAGTAAGTGTTTCTAACTTAAATGTATCTATATCCATAATAAACTCATATTCCTTTCTTTAGTTCAATATATAAATATTTATAAAAATAATTATTTTTCGAACTATCACTAATTTAATTTTACCACATTTTTTTAAAGTATAAAATAAATTAGGTGTAGTTATATTGTTTACAAATTTCCATACTTTGTAAATATTATCAGAGCGGTTTGACATAGATATATTTTTTTGATATATTATCTATGCAAGGAAAAAATATTAAATCATTTTTGTAAGGGGTCTATTTTAGGATAGAGCCCTATTTTTTTTATATAATAAAAAATTTATCGATTATAGATTTTTCTATAATTTTTTATATTGGTAATATCATGATTTTAACACATTTTTTTAAAAGCATAAAATAAATTAGGTGATATTATGGAAACAATTGGTGTTGTTACAAGAATCGATAAAACAGAAAATAATGATGTATATGTTTGCAATAAAAAAATAATAGATTATTTAATTAGTAAGAATGTAAGAATTATACCTTTAATTACATATGATATTAGTTTAATAAAAATGTGTGATGGATTTATACTTCCAGGTGGGGATTTTAAAACAATAGATTTTTTAATAATTAAGTATGCATACGAATTTGATATACCACTTTTAGGTATATGTTTAGGAATGCAAAGTATAGGAGAATATTTTGGAGGTACTGTAACAAAAGCATCCAATCATTATTCAAAAGACACATATGTACATAATGTATTTATAGATAAATCATCTAAACTATATCAAATATTAGGAACTGAAAATATTTATGTAAATAGTAGACATAATGATAAATTAATAAATACAAATATAAAAGTAAGTGCTTATTCTACTGACAATGTAATAGAGGCTATAGAAGATAGTTCTAAAAAATTTTTAATAGGTGTTCAGTGGCACCCAGAGTCATTATATACATATAATGTATTAGCGGACAAATTATTAGATAGTTTTATAAAATCATGCAAGGAGGATTAATATGAATCTTCATGATATTTTAAAAATAAGTAATGGCGAAATCATAAATGGAGATATAACAGACCAAAAAATAAATAAAATAAAAATAGATAGTAGAAAAATAGAACAAAACGATATATTTATATGTATAAAAGGAAAAAATAAAGATGGACATGATTATATAAATGAAGTAAAAGATAAATGTTCATGTATTATAGTACAAAAAGATATAATAGTAGATAATAATGTTTTAATAATAAAAGTAGATGATACAACTGAATTTATAGGTGATTTAGCTAATTTTATAAGAAAACAGAATTTAACTATACCACTTATAGCAGTAACAGGAAGTGTAGGTAAAACAACTACAAAAGAATTATTAAAACATGTACTTAGTTATAAATATAATATTTTATATACAAAAGGTAATTATAATAATAATATAGGAATTCCAACAACACTTTTTGAATTAAATGAAAATAATAATTTAATAATATTAGAAATGGGAATGAATCATTCAAATGAAATAAGTAAATTATCTAAAATGACTTTACCAAATACTTGTATTATTACAAATATAGGTACATCACATATTGGTTATTTAAAAAGTAAAAAAAACATTTTAAAAGCAAAAATGGAAATAACAGATGGATTAGAAAATGGTGTACTAATATTAAATAGTAATGATAAATTATTAAAAAAAATTAAAAAAAATAAAAATAATAAAATATATAATATAAGTGAATTTGAAGTATTTAATATTATAAATACTTATGAACATTTATTTTTTACCCTTAAATATAATAATAAAAAATATAATATAAAATTTAATATTCCAAATGTTTCACTTATTGATAATATTTTATTAGTAATTAAAACAAGTTTAATATATGGTATGGATATAGATACTATAATTGATAGAATAGAAGACTTTAAAAAATTAGAAGGAAGAAATAATGTAATCGAATTAGAAAATAATTCAATATTAGTAGATGATTGTTATAATGCTTGTTTTGAATCAATAATAAGTTCTTTAAAAATGATAAAAAATTTTAAAGATGAAAAAATAATTATATTAGGAGATATATTAGAATTAGGAGAGTATTCTAAAAAAATACATTTAAAAATAGGAAAATTTTTAAAAAAATATGTAAATAGTGATAGTATATTAGTAATTACAATAGGAACAAATATGAAACTTATTAAAAAATATATAAAATGTATAAGTTTTAATACAAGTGAAGAAGTAAATAATTATTTAAGTAAAATTGACCTTAAAAATAAATGCATATTTTTAAAAGGTTCTAGAGGAATGCACTTAGAAAAAATAAAAGAATTTTTGCTAAAAAAATAAATTAACTAAAAAGTTAACTTATTTTTTTAATATGAATTGATTTGGTTCAAAAGTAACTAAACCATTAACTTTATTAAGAAAAAGTTCATTATCTATATATCCATATATTTTTTTTGCTTTTTCAATTAAAGGTTCAATAATGTTGTAATCTAAGTTAGCGCTGTAACCCATTTTTTCATATAATGAATTTAATTCAGACTGTTGACAAATAGGTAAAATATTTTGCTTATTTGTCTTTTATTTTGAAAAATTTTAGATATTATTGAAAA
>CANRFG010000019.1 GCA_947629815.1 uncultured Bacilli bacterium | reverse complement strand
TTTATCCAAGATTTTCATCTTGGATTTTTGGCATATTTTTTTATTATATATTTTTGCTTTAATTTCCTATTATACAAAAAAAAAGCACACTTAATGTGTGCTTATATATATTATCCTTATATTCCATAAAATGTACAGATTATAAAGAATACTATTCCTAATACTAGTGTTAAACGGCTCATGAATAGTTCTCCACCACGCTCTTTACGATTAGCGAATAAACTATCATTTCCACCTGTTATAGCGTTAGATGCACTTTCCGCTTTACCACTTTGTAAAAGCGCAATTGCAATCAATAATATTGACACTATAATGAGTACTACTTGCATAGACATCCTCCTTAGGTATATAATATACCACATTTTTTTAATCATTGCAAGTTTATATAATTTCTGATTTTAAATTAGGATTTTTAAGAGCATTTACAAGTATATCTATTTCTTCTTTTGTATTGTAAAAGTAAAAACTAGCTCTACAAGTATTTTTAACTCCTAATTCATCCTTTAATATTTTAGCGCAGTGATTACCTGCTCTAACACAAATTTTATATTTATTTAAATATATAGCAAGGTCTTGTGAAAAAACATCTTTAATATTAAATGATATTATCCCATTCTCACTCTCCTCATTATATATTATGATATCTTTTACTTCTTTTAATCTTGAAATTGCATATTTTTTTAATTCTTTTTCATATTTACTTATATTTTTAATTCCAATTTGTTCTATATACTTAACTATACCCCCAAATGCAATAACATCTGCAATATTAGGTGTTCCTGCCTCAAATGTATATGGTAAATCCTTATAAATTCTAACACCTTCATTATCAAAAGAAGCGTTCATTCCACCACCAAATAATAAAGGTTTCATATTATTAAGTAATTCTTCTTTTCCATAAAGTATTCCAACACCTGTTGGACCACACATTTTATGAGCAGAAAACGCTAAAAAGTCTATATCTAAATCTTTAACATCTACTTTAATATGTGGTACACTTTGTGCTCCATCAACAACAACTAAAATACCTCTTTCATGTGCATATTTAATTATTTGTTTAATAGGTCTTATATCTCCTACTACATTTGTAATATGAGCAATAGAAATAACTTTTGTTTTTTCAGTAATTGAATCTTTTAAATTTTCAAATGTTAATTCATAATTACTATTTAATTTTGCATATTTTATATTTATACCCATTTTTTCTTTTAATTCAAACCAAGGTAAAATATTTGATGCATGTTCACTTTTAGTTATAATTATTTCATCACCTTGTTTTAAAATATATTTAAAATATCCAAAAATAACTCTATTTAAAGAATCAGTACATCCACTTGTAAAAATTATTTCTTTACTATCATTTGCATTTATAAATTCTTTTACAATATTTCTAGTATTTTCGTACATTTCATCTGTTTTTAAACTTATATCATAGTCTCCTCTATGAGCATTAGAACAATATTTATAATAATACTCCTTTAAATAATCCAACATTATATTTGGTTTTAAAGTAGTTGCTGCATTATCAAAATATACTATATTTTCTTTTAACATTGGAAAATCTTCTCTATTCATAACTCACCTCCAATATTCTTGTATTTTTTTTGAAATCATTTCTTTTATATCCTCTAAATCTATATCACTTAATATAAATCCTTTTATAAGAAGCATTAAAGCATCTTTTTCATTTATACCCCTACTTTGTAAATAAAACATTTCAGTATCACTAAACTTACCTATTAAAGCACTATGTGCAGCATTTACATCATATTCATCTATATATAAATTAGGATATATTTCACATTTATTATCAGTTAAATTAATTATTCTATTTACTTGATTTACATTACATTCTTTATTACCTTTTTCTACAAATGAAGAAACATTAAATTTAATTTTTCCATCTTTTATCGCAACACCATTATTTTTTATATAACTTTCTGTATTTAAATAATTATGATATATTGTTAAATCATATTTTTCTTTTGATGTGCTTATTGTTTTAAATATATAATTTATTTTAGAATTTTTTCCATTTAAGTTTACAACTACATTTTCATTAATTGTATCAACATCATTAAATTTTAAAACATTTAAATTTGATTCTTTTTCTAATAAATATTTTGTTCTTATTTTTGATTCAAAACCTGTTTTTATTTCATATAATTTTAAATTAGTAAATTCGTTTAATTCAAAAATAACTTCTAATTTTGTAAGATTATCAAAATTATAATTTATAAATAAACTTGTATCTTTTAAAATTTTTAGTTTTAATGTTTTTACTAAACTATTTTCATCTATTATATATGTGATGTCATTATTTAAGTTAATAATATTTATATTATCATTAACTATTTCTATTTTATTCATTTTTTTTATTTTCCTCAACGATACAAGTACTATTTAATTCAATTTTTTCTAAATTATCATATCCATTTTTTTCTATATATTCTACTAAAGTATTATCTCCACTTTTAATTATAGTTCCATTTTTCATTATATGAACATGAGTAGGTTTTATATAACTTAACAATCTTTTATAGTGAGTTATAACTAATATAGCAGGGTTATATTCATTATAATAGTCCATTACATTTTCACCAACTATTTTTAAACTATCAACATCTAATCCTGAATCTATTTCATCAAGCATCACTATATTTGGTTTTAAAGTATACATTTGAAGTATTTCATTTTTCTTTCTTTCTCCACCAGAAAAACCTTCGTTTATATCTCTATGTATCATACTTTTATCCATTTTTAATTTTTCTACATTTTCATCAAGTTTTTTTATAAAATCAAATAATTTAAAATTTTCTTTTTCTTTAGAATGTAAAGCAGTTCTTAAAAAATCTGCATTTGTAACTCCTTCTATTTCAGGAGGTAGTTGTAATCCTAAGAAAAGTCCTAAATTTGCTCTTTTATCTACTTCTAAATTATTAATTAAAGTATCATCAAAATATATTTCTCCAGATGTAATTTTATAATTAGAATCTCCCATTATTACTTTTAGTAATGTAGATTTACCTGTTCCATTTGGACCCATTATTGCATGTATTTCTCCACTTTTTATTTCTAAATTAAAATTATTTAATATATTTTTATTATCTATATCAACACATAAATTAATTATTTTTAAACTATGCATAATCTCATCTCCATCAATATTATACTAAATTATGCTTTAAAATAAAAGAAATTATATATTTTATGTTTAAATTTATTTTAAACAACTATAATATAAATGAATATTCGCAGATATTCACTAAGAAGATTATTCTTCTTTTTTTATAAGTATGATATAATTAGTTTGTAAAGGAGAATATTTATGGATTGCATATTTTGTAAAATTATTGATGGTAGTATCCCTTCATATACAATATATGAAGATGATTTAGTAAAATGTTTCTTAGACATTAATCCTGATGTAAATGGACATACTTTGATAATACCAAAAAAACATTTTAAAGACATAAATGATATTGATAATGATACTTTACTACATATAGTAGATGTAACAAAAAAAATAAAATCTTTATTAGAAAAAAAGTTAAATATTGATGGTTTAACATTAATACAAAATAATGGAGATGTACAAGAAGTTAAACATTATCATTTACATTTAAAACCTTATTATAATGAAAAACAACAATTAAAAGATGTTAAAGAAATATATGAGATATTAAAAAAAGTTTAGTAAATTTTTACTAAATTTTTTTTATCTTGTCTTATATATTTGACCTTCATTTTCTTTTATTGCCTTTTCTAGTAATTCCTCTTTAGCAAATTCAAATGCAGCATGAACTAATGGTTTATATTTATCAGGATAAGTTTCATATATTTTATCTAACAATTTATTATCTTCTACAACTATCAAATTAGAAACAAAATTTATATTTCTTAAGAAATGATTAAGTCTCCACCACATACCTGTTATAAATGTCCAATCTCTTCTTTTCATTATTTGTTCTAAATCGATATCTTGCTTATTAAAATATGCTTTTTGTATATCAATTGGAACTGTTAATTTTATAGGGTCAACATTTTTCATTGGAATTTTTATTGAATCCATATTTAAAACTTCTTTTTCTTCTACACCATTATATTCTAATATTTCTTCCTTAGGAATTCCCCAATGTAAAGCTATAGTATCTATATCTTCGCCTTCAGTATCATAAGCAACAGAATCTCTTGTAACATTAAATTCACCTGTTAAGTGTTGATACAAAATATCTAGTGAATCTACGTCTTTTACCATTTGAACAAGTGCAGCTGAAATTATTTTTTCTGAATCATTTAAAGGATTCGTTTTAAGTAAAGCATTCATTTGATTATTTAATTCTTTTATATTTGAAACCCTATATGACAAATCACTAGTAAGCTTTGATAATTGATGATATCTAACAACATCTAGTATTGGTTTTTGTACATTATATGGTATTTTAAAATCTTTTATTTTATTTTCTTTTACTAAAATATAATAGCCTGCCTCTGCATGATTAGTAACACCATCAATATTTCTATTTGCGTAATTTCTATCTATATAATCATTACTCCAAGTAGCTTGCTCAAATCTTCCAATATCATGTATAAGAGCAGAAACTTTTAATACTTTTGTAAAATCAACATTTGTGCCCATTTGGCCTGCCATTTTACTAACATCTTCTACTACTCTCATCGTATGATTTATTTTTATTTTAATATTATTAAGTCTATGCTGTTTTATAGCCTCTTCTAAACTTATATCTTTTGGATATCCATTATTAATTAAACTCTTTTTAATAGTAATACCTTTTTTTAATTCTTCTTCATCAAAAAAAAAGTATTAATTATTTTATTTCTGCATTCTGCAATATATTTATCTAAAGCTTCCTTATTTTTTTCATAATTTAATTCCATTACTTCCACCTCTTTGTATATTATAACATATTTTTATAAATTCATTTCGTCTTCTTGATAATTTATTATTCGTTCTTATAGGATGAACTCTATTAGTTAATAATATAGAGGCCATTTTATTAACTCTATCTATTAAAATACTAGTACCTGTAAATCCTGCATGTGTAATAGTGCCTAAAGTATAATTTTCTCCTGTAATATCTTTATTTTGTCCAACTATCCATCCTATACTTCTATATTTATTATTTATTTTTTGTTTTGAATATGGAATAAACCAAGAATCTATTATTTTTTTAGATAAGTATTTTTTATTATTAAATACTCCATTATTTAAAACCATTTTACAAAAATTTGTTAAGTCACATACATTTGAAAAAACTCCAGCATGTCCTGCAATACCATTTAAATAATAAGCCTTTTTATCATGTACAACACCTCTAACAAGTCCTCTATCAAATGTATATTCAGTTGGTGCGCATAAATCTTTATTATTTGGATTATAACATGTATTATTCATTTTAAGTGGCTCAAACACTTCTATTTTAGCGATTTCATCAAGTGATAATGAATATATCTTTTCTATTATAAATCCAAGTAATATAAAACCTATATCAGAATAAACTACATCTGTTCCTGTTTTATATTTTAATTTTACATTATAAATTTCATCTATTAATTGTTGTTTATTTTTAATTTTAGATAAATCTAAACTAGCAGGTAGTCCTGATGAATGTGTAAGTAAATCATATATTGTTATATATTTGTATTTAAATTTTTTTAAATAAAATGAAACTTTATCTTTTAACTTTATTTTTTTATTCATTAACATACGACCTATTATAGTATTAGTTACTACTACTTTAGTAAGTGACGCTAAATCATATAAAGTATTTAAATTATTCTTTTCTATATGTGGAAATAATGATTTATTACCAACTACTCCCATATAAACATTATTTTTAACTATTAGTGAATATGTCGCACCTGGTATTGCTTTTTCTTTTACAAGTTCATTTAAAAATTGTTCTAAATTATTCATATCTCACCTATGTTTTAAATATTTGATATATTTTTGTACCTATTACTTGTAATAGAGGCGCACGATAAATAAATTTAGGATTATCTTTTATAATAGACTTTACTATTTTATTTGATATAGAATCTAAATTATGTTTTTCTAAAATACCAAAAAACAAATTTTCCCTTTTTCTAATTAAATCTAATTGAGCATTAAAATAACTATTTATATCCATATATTTGTATTTATTTTCAAGCATTACTTGATTAAATCCTGTATGATACATTCCAGGTTCTATTAATACTATTTTTATATTATTAGATAACATTTTAATTTCTTTTTTTAAAACTTGAGTAAGCATTATTATACTTGATTTAGTTGAACAATAACTTCCTAAAAATTTAATTGGAAGTATTCCTGCTAAAGAAGAAATCATTATTATTTTTCCTTTATCTTTTTTTATCATTTTCTTAAGAACAGTTTGTACAACTTCAAAATTTGAAAAAACATTTACTTCAAAATTATATCTTACTCTATCCATATCTATTTCAGTAATAGAGCCACCTTCTCCAACAGCAGCAAAGCATACTAAAATATCTATATCTAAATTATTTAATTTTTTTATATCATTTTTATCTGTTACATCTAATTTAAAACACTCTATATTTTTATAATTTTTATATTTTTCTTTTACTATTTTTAATTGTATATCTGTATGTACTGTTACATATATTTTATAATTTTTATTTTTTATTTTATCTAATACACTTTTAGATATTCCACTTCTTGCTCCTGTTAATAATATATTTTTCATCTAATCACCAATACTATTATTAACTAAATTAATATTTATATTTATTTTAAAATTAAAAAATCATTCAATATTTAAGAATGATTTTATTTAATTTATTAATTAAAATTTGTTTCATAATTATTAATTATTTGAAGTAATTTATCATATAATTTAATATTTATTTTATTTGAATTTATAATCTTATCAATATATTTTTTTACTTCAGTATTAATGTCTCTTAATTCTTGTTTTTCTTTTTCTATCAAATTATCATAATTTATATTATCATAAAATTGCATCAATCGTTTTTCAACAAAATTATAAAATAAATCAATGGAATTTGAATATTTAGATTCAATGATATCTTCAATATAATATATCGTATTAAGAAAATCGATTTCTTGGTTTATATTATCTTTTTTATTATTTATTAAATAATGAAATAATAAATCATCTATAAAACCTATTTGATTACTATTAGTTAAAACATCAAAAATAAATTTCATTTCAGAATTTGTTTCATAATTTATATCAAATTTTTTATTTTTAACAATTTCTTTTTTAAAAATTTTATCCCATACAACATCTGTAATATAATAATCTGATAAATAAGCGTCAATAATAGATTGATTATTAATAAAATATTTCATATTGTTGTAGCATGATTTTATTTTATTATTACCAATATATGCTCCAGCTTGTACAAAATCTAGATTATAGTTTATTATATTTTTAAGTAATATCTCAAAAGTATTATCCTCAACATAACAAGAAGAAGATACAAATGCTATATAATCTCCTTTAGAAATAGATAGTCCTATATTATTTGAACTTGATATTCCTATTTTTTTATCATTATTTATAATTTTAATTCTACTATCTTTATATTCATTACATATTTCCAAACTAGAATCAGTAGAACAATCATTTATAAGTATAATTTCAAGATTTCTATATGTTTGAGATACAATAGAATCCAGACATCTTTTTAAATTTTTTTCATCGTTATAAATTGTTATAATAATTGAAATTAAAGTTTCTGATTTCATTAATTTAAATCTGTTTTCTTTATTTCTAACTAAATTCAAATAATATGAATATAAAAATGAATGCATATCGTCAAATAAATCATCAAGCATGAAAGGCTTTAATTTACCTATATAATGAATAATTTTTATGTCATTCACTTTTTTGTTATAGTATTGGACAGCATATTTTTGTCTATATATATTATTTAAATCTTCAAAAAAATCACCTTTGAAATCATAGATTGAACGCGTTACATTATATTTAATTGGTAAAATATTTATATTAGTAAAATATTCATTTATTATATTTTGGTCACTAATTTTTCTTCCTTTTTGATTACTTTCGAATGCAAGTTTTACCAAGTTATTATAATCTTCAATATTAGGTTTTAAAACTATTATACCAGAATTAAAATAATCATCTCTAAATGGTAAATCAAGTGGCATAGATAAAGAATTAATTTCAAATAAATTATCTATATTTTCTAAAATTAATAAATCTATATCAAGATATACTATTTTTTCATATTCGATAAGAGAAAAAATGTTTAATTTATCAAAAGTATATTTCCAATATTCATTTTCATTTTTACTGTGGTCATACTCAATAGATTTTAATACTTTATAATTTATTTTAAAATAATCAAGTATATCTCTTGTTTCTTCGCTTATTTTTTCATTTATCAAACATAATAAATTATATTTTGAATTCAAATGTTTCAAATTTTCATTTAAAACTAAAACCCCTTCAAGATAATTATCTGTTGATAAAACACATACATATGACATCATTTATATCTACTCCTTAAAACAAAAGAATAAAAATTTTAATTTTATTCTTAACTATAATATATATTTTAATTACAATTAATTTTATTTTTTACTAAATTTAAAAAGTCATCAAGTGATATTTGTGGGATAAAATTAAATGTAATTGCGCTGTATAATTCAAATTTATCATTATAATCTAATAAATTTTCATATTTTTTATACAATTTATATAATGGTATTGAATTTTTTAAAACATTATCTGCATTTGCTGTATAAAAATTTTCTAAATATCTACAATAAGCTATTACACATGCATAAAAAACATCTTTCGCTATTTCAAGTTTATCAAAATGTCGTATTTCTGCACTATAAACAAGCCATTCCATATTTTTTACATAAATTTTAAATGTACGATATTGATAATCAAAACTATTTGTTTGCGTTATTGAATTTGAATTAAATCTATATACATAAATATTATTTTCTACATATTTAATTTTATTAGAAGCCAATAAATATAATAAATAAAATGATAAATCTTCATGATTACTAGTATCATTAAATCTTAAATTATATTTATTTATAATTTTTCTTAAAAACATTTTACCATGTAAACTGCCTTCTTTAATATCGTCATTTAAATTACCATCTTTTGATTCAACAGTAACATATCCAATCGCTATATCAAAATCAGTATTATGAATATTATTATATAAATTTTCAACTGAAAAGCAATCAAAAAACACATCATCGCTATCCATAAATATTACATAGTCTCCATCTGAATTATCAAGTCCAAGTTGTCTCGCTACACCTGGGCCACTATTTTTTTTTGTTTTTATTTCTTTTATTTTTATCTTGTCTTTAAACATTTCTACTTCTTCATTATAATTTTTATTTGAACAATCATCAATTATATAAACAGAAATTTTATCTTTTAATGTTTGCATACATATGCTTAATAATGTATTTCTAATTGTTTTATGAGCATTATAAGCTGGTATTATAATATCAATCATATTCTTCACCTACTTCATCGATCATTTTTAAGAAATTATCAAAAGAAGTAAATTGATTAAGTAAATATTTTGGATTCGTTGTTCTCATGGCGATATCAAATTGTACTTTCATACTTTCTATTTTTTCTTCTTCTGTTAATTCATATTGGATCATAATTTCTTTTAGCTTTTTTGAATTAATTATTATTCTTTTTGAAATAGGTAGCCAATAACAATTTAAATAACTATAAAATATATACAACATTGCAGAATATGAAAGCTCAGCTATTTTATGTTTATCATATCCTCTATCAATAGCCTCAGATAAAGCCCAAGTAATATTGTAAATGTAATCTTTTAAATCCTTTGAATCATATGTTTTTGTAAGTGAGGTTGGATTATTTCTTCTAATATAAGTTTTTGTATCAATAACTTTTTCCTTAGGATTACCTAAAAATATTAATTGATTAAAAGCATTGTCCTCATCATAGCGAGAATTATTAAAATGTATATCATTATCAATTAAATACTTCCTTTTATATATTTTACCATGAAGCCATACTTTACTATTATTGTGAAGAAAAAATCCATAATCTGTTTCTTCTACAATAGAACTTATAACAACATCATAATCCCCATCTTTAATTGCGTTATACAAAAAACTTGCAGAAAAACAATCTGAAAAACAGTCATCACTATCCATAAATATTATATAATCTCCATTTGAATTATCGATACCAAATTGTCTCGCTAATCCAGGGCCACTATTTTTTTTCAATTTTAACTCTTTAATTTTTATAAATTTTTCAAAAAATTTAACAATTTTACTATAGTCTTTATTTGAACTATCATTTACTATATATACATTAAATTTATCTGATATATTTTGATAAGCAATAGAGCAAAGTGTTTGCTCTATTGTCTTATGTGCATTATAAGCTGGTATTATAATATCAATCATATTTTTCCCCCTATACAACTAATGTCTATCAAATTTTTCAACATATTTTACTAAAATTGGTCTTCCATGATTTATTACATAACAAAAATTATTTGGAATATCACTTCTTAATTCTCTATCATTTTTAGTAATATTAATAACCATTTGGTCCATTAAGCCATTTCCAAAGAATACTCCTCTAGAATTATTAATGACTGTTTTATACCAAGAGTCATATTCATATTTTTTTATTTTATCTACTGAATCAAATATTACATAATTAATAATACCTAAATCTTTTCCTTTTTCAAAAACACTTGTAATATCATTCCTATTTTCTAAATTAAGTTTATTCCTCAATTCATCAAATCCAATAATAATACATAAATATTTTTTATTAATTTTAAGTGAAGATTTATCAAAATTATTTTCCTCATATATCTTACGATTTACATCAATAAATTTTTTTATTTGATTTATAACTTTATCAAAATCGCTATTATAATATTTCAAATTTTCATTATCAATATTTATGTTTTCTGCATTTATAACTATTAAATCAAAATAATCTATAAATAATAATTGTGAAATAAAAGGATTTATAAATGAAGAAATATTACTTATATCAAATGATAAAAATAAATTCATGTAACTATTTTTTAAATCATATTTTGCTACATTCAAACTATCTTTTTCAACACCTATTACTGCCATACCATCTTTAGTAAGTTTTGCTTCAATATCTGACTTAGAAACTATTTTTGGCAAAATAGGTATTTTCATTGCACTTAATCTATTTGTTCTATTTAATATATCTTTTATTTGCTCAATAACCTCTGAAATCCTATTTTCATCAGAAATCATAGCTGTTTGAAATTCATATATATCGTCCATTTTAACTATTCCACGACCAAATATTTTAGAAGGATATTTTTTATTTACATTTCCTAAAATATTTGAGTAATCTGATGTATTATTTTGTTGTAATACATACATTAATTTAAAATTCTGTTGAAGTTTAGTTCTAATTAAATTTGGATTAGAAACAGTTATCAGAAAGTAAATTCCAAATTTCGTTCCTTCACGAGTAAGTTGAATTAATGTATCATCAAACATTGAATATAATTCAATGTATGAATCATAGTTATTAATAATAACCAAAACACTTGGCAATTTAGAACCACTATTAGAACAATATGTATTATAATCTCCATTATAATTTTCAAACAAACTTTTTCTTTCCTCAATCATTGATAATAGAAATTTATACATATTTGTAACTTTTTCTGAATTTTCTGATTCTATTACATCACCAATATGAGGAATTCCAGAAAATGCTTTTAGTGATTGTGTACCACAATCAATTATATAACATATTAATTCATTTGTAGTAAAATCAGTTATTGCAGAATATAACAAAGTTCTAACAAAGTTTTCTTTACCACTTCCTGTTGCGCCATATAAAAGAACATTACCTTCACTATTAAATGGAATTGTAAGTATAGCTTGACTTTGACGATATGGTATATCATATTCACCAACTGGAATATTTAAATGATATTCTTCTTTTTTATAATCATATTTTTTCTTAAGTTCATCAATATTTATATAATCTGGCAATTTATCTAACCATAAATTTTTAGTTTTTATTCCATTTTCTATAGCTAGTTTATCTAAATACTGAACAATATTTTTAATTTCCTCTCCATAATTAGTTTCTGATTCATTTAATTTATCCATATCAACTTTTTTTAAACTATAACCAATGTCATCAACAAATTCAATTGAGTTATCGTTTTTTTTCTTTAGCTTATCGCGTGGCACATATTTAACACCACCCCATGCAGCTTGTCCTAATGCAAATACCTCATTATATCCTACTTGAAAATAGAATCTACCTGCATTTTTTAAAAATGCTGCATCAGGAACTTTTATAACTTCAATACTATCAGCTTTTTCTTGTACTCTTAAACAAACTCTAAATCTTGAATTACTCCATATTTGATTATCTACAACACCAGATGGTTTTTGAGTAGCCAAAATCAAATGGATTCCCAAACTACGACCAATTCTAGAAATACTAATTAATTGTTGCAAAAACTCAGGTTGTTGTTGCTTTAATTCTGCAAATTCATCTGAAATTATAAATAAATGTGAAATAGGTTCTTTAATAACACCATTTCTATATAATTGTTGATACTTATATATATCTATAACACTATCTCCTAATTGTTCACGAACTTGTCCAAAAACTCTTTGACGCCTTTTTAATTCACTTTCTATAGAAGCAAGTGCTCGACTAATTTCATTATCATCTAAATTGGTAATTGTACCAATCAAATGTGGTAATTTTACACCTGTTATTGGATTTTCGAAAATACCAGTTAAACCACCACCCTTATAATCTATCAATATAAATTGAACTTCGTCAGGGTGATAATTTATAGCAAGAGATAGTATATATGTTGCAATAAATTCTGATTTACCACTTCCAGTCATTCCAGCAATAAGTCCATGTGGACCATGAAATTTTTCATGTAAATCTAAATATATTTTTTCTCCACCTTTTCCAAGACCTACTAAGGCTTGTAATGAAAGCATAGGATTACTTTCTTTCCATCTATTTAATATATTTAATTGTTCAATTTTTCCAACTTCATATAATTCTAAAAATCCAATTTTTTCTACTAAATTACCAGTATTATTATTTATCAATATTGGAGTATTTGCCATTATTTTACTATATTTATACATATCAATTTCAGTTTTAAAATCGATTGCAAATTTTTGAACATTGGTATTTAAAGTATTTCTAAAAACTTCTGATTGGTTAGAATTTACATTAATAAATGTATCACATTGTGGTGGTAAATCAAAAATTTTATCATTTATTATTAATAATCCAAATCCAACATTATCTTCTACATCTATAAGTCTTTTAATAAAATCAAAATTTCTAACTGTTTTATAGTTATCTGTAACAATTAAATAAAATGGAATATTAAAGTTTTTTTTGTTTTTATCTTCTATTCTTTGCGCTAATTTATTATCTAAGTAATAACAAATTTCGCGTATTGAATCTTTATTTGTTCCATAAAAATGTATATCTCTCTCACTACTCCAAGCATGTGGTAAAATTTTAACATAGTCCCACTGCTTTTGATTATCTCTATATTGATTAGTCAATACAACTATTTTAAAATCATCATAACTATGTAAAGCCGTTAACTGAAATATAATTCTATCTACAAAATTTTTATTTAATCCATAATTTCCAATAGTAGCTGTAACTTTCTTATCAAAAAAATTATATGTAATTGGAACATTAGTTAAAACTGGTAGTTGGTTACCCATTTGGGAAACTTTTTGTAAAAGTTCATCTTCTTCTAATGAAAAATGAATTTCTGGAACTTTTATATTAATTTTCATAGGGACTTGACCATAACCTAGACTAACAGTTAAAAAATCATTATCATCTGTTCTTCTATTCCAAAAATATGTATTTTTAGTCTCTATGGCATTTTTACATTCTTGTAATGATAAGTTATTTTCCATCATTATTTTCTTTTGTTTATTAGCATTTTCATTAATTTTAGCTACAACCTGTTCAATATATTTATTATATTTTTGTGTACGCATTTTTTCTACTTTTTTAGTCTTATATTTAGTATATTTATTTATTATAAGTGGCCATACAAATGTAGCCATAAGTGATAATATACATACTAAAAATGAAGGCCAGGCAGTAGCCCAATTATTTCCATTTCTGATTAAATTTGAAATAGTCATATATCCATATACTAAAGTTATAGCAGAACTTGTGAACATTGGACCATATTTTAAAATAGCAGGCATATCTGATTTTGGTTGTTTTGCAGGTGGTGAGTCAATTTCAATGTTTAATTCTTCAATATTTTCCTTAAATCTAGGTCTTTTATTGAAATATGATTCTTCTTTATAAACAACAGCATCGTCATCTGTTAATACGCTAAAAGTTTCATTTATTTCTTTATCAATTATATTAGCTAAATATATATTGTTTACTCTAACACTATCTTTAGGATTATTTATAACTAGTACAATTCTACTATTTTCAAATATAATAATTATTCTAACTCCACATATAAATATACTATCTGCTGATTGCAATACTATATCACCAACTAAGCGTTTATTATTAACATAAACACCTGTTTTACTTGACATGTCACGCAATATACAATTATTATTTTCTATTATCAACTGTGCTTGAGTATTAGCAACACTTGAGTTAATAATTTGTATTTCTGAAGAAGAATTACTACCTATGGAAATCAATTGTTTATTTATATGATATTTAGAAAATGTTTTATCATATAGTGGTGTACAATATAATGTTTCTATTTTGTTAGTTTGCTTATTATAAATATAATAAAATGTATATTCTTCAATAAATTTTGAAGTGAGTTCTATTTGATTTTCCATAATTGAAGCATCTACATTACTGTTTAACTGCCATTTCCCATCTTTTGCTTCAATACTTACTAATGGTTTTTCTTCTCCACTTTCAGTAATAGTTGTTACCCAATAAATACCATAACACTTATTAGGAAGCGTAAAACTATTTATAGAATCATTTCTTATCAAAAAAACAAACATTCTAATACCCCTTTCTTACCCAATTTTATTACTCTAGTTCTTCATTATAAATTCTTTTAGATTCTAAATATAATGTATTTGTATCAGTAGATTCGTTTGAAGACATCGTAAATCCACTATTTAAATCATTAATATTCATTAAATAACTATGCCACCATTGTTCTAATTTGCAAATATCATCTGTAATCTTATTAAATTTTTCTTTTATTTTGTTATTTATCATTATAGCGACTTCTGAATTACTATATACTAACAAATTACTATCTATTTTACTATTTAATTCAACAAATTTTTTCTTTTGTGTAACAAAATTATTGTAGTATTCCAATATGATATCAGAAATTAATATTTCATTGTCCATTTACGCCACCCCAATTATTAATTATTTTAGTTTCTAAATTGTTTATAATAGTTGTATTGTTTTTAATTATCTCATTATTATTTAACACTTTTATCCTATCTGCTGGATTTAAACTATTTTCTAACATTTTATTTTCACTTAATAATATCTCATTATCTCTTTGTAGTTGTTGTATTTTTTGAATATCATCTAAAGTAATCGTAGTTTCACTCATTAATTTATCAAATTCTTTTAGTTCATTAATAAATAAAGTTAAATTATTTTGAAAATTATGTCTACTTTTGGATTTCCAATTATTATTAATTTCTTGAAAATAAGTATTGCTTATAAATCTTTCACTATCAAAAATCTGTTGTTT
The DNA here is from genome assembly GCA_947629815.1 of uncultured Bacilli bacterium. GTDB lineage: Bacteria > Bacillota_I > Bacilli_A > RF39 > UBA660 > UMGS872. Next base: position 4,824 of record CANRFG010000019.1, on the reverse strand, counting down.
TAAAGTTGATATATTTGTTTTACTTTTTAAAATATCTATGTTTTTATATTCCATAATTTCACCATTAAACTTTATTATTTCCTTCTAATGCACCAATTACTTTTTTATCTAAATCTTTATATGAATCTAAGTTAATTCTAATCTTTTTTACTACTGAATCTAAATCATATAATTCTGTTTTAAAATTTTCAATTAAATTTAATCCTTTTATTTTTAAACTTCTTGAATTAGAAGTGTTCCAAATATTATCAGAGTCAAGTTTTGAAATTCTATCATTCAAAATTTTAATTGAATTATTTATTTTCGACATATATTCTTCAATTTCATTTATAATCTCAAGTGATTTTTCAAAATTTACTTCTATCTTTTCCATATTGCCTCCAATTTAAATAAGTATAAGTCTTGTTCCATTTCTTATATCTGTATCTCTTATTAATAAATTATTATCATAAACTTTCCTATTTTCTTTATTATATAAATTCATGTCAATTGTAAATTTCAAATCTATAAAATCGCTTATTATGTCCATCATATATTTTTTTATTGCGCCTACTGTTTTACCAATAGGAATAAACACAGTATATTCTTTATCTAATGTTGGAACATATAATAATACTAAAATTTTATTATTCATATACTCTCTCCCATACAATTTTATACATCTATTATCTTATTCTATCATAGTAAATTTTACCATTTTTTGATATATAATGCAATAAAAAAGTATTCATTTTGAATACTTAATTAATTATTGTCTTAGTTGAAAAATCATTATCCATAGTTACATATGCCAAACTCATTTTGTTTAAAACTAATTTAAATGAAGATAATTTAGTACAATATTTTTTTAAATTGAATATTTTACTTTTTTTTATGTATTCACACATCTTTTTATTTTTTTCTTCATTAAAAGCTAATGTCATATTATCTAGTAATTGTTCTATTTTATTTAAATTTATATTTATTTCACTTTCAACATCTTCTATGTCCTTACAGAAACTCATTACTTCAGATATATTTATAATATTATTTTGCATTTTAAACTTTCATTCTATTATAAATTTGATACTGATGTATCAACACTTTTATAATTTTCTATTACTGACATTAAATGTGTATGACATTTTCCTATTGCAGTATAAAACTCTGGAAATTTTGCGCTTAATTCATTGAATTTTGCTGTTGCTTGCGCTGCACTTGTTCCTTCCCATGCTCCTGAACTTGTTACTCTATTTAACAATGCTTTTACATCATTTAATATATTTTCCATGTTTTTAGATGCTTGATTTAATTCATTCGCTAATGACTCTAATTGTCCATATGATAATTTTGTATAATTCATTGTTTCCCTCTTTTCTACTATTGAATATTTATTGAATTTGCATTATTTTGACTTGCTGTCTCATATGCATTACTTACTTTTACTAAATAATCGCCTATTTCGTTTATTACTCCTGCTAACTGATTCATTAGTTGAGCCTGTGTTCCTACTGCTTGTGTATATTTTTGAGCATCTGTTCCTGCCCATACACTTCCTATTTGTCCATTTATATTGTTTATTTGATTTAATACTGTTCTAAATTCCTCTGACTTTGATATTATTTGATTTCCTATACTTCTTGTTTCTTCATAATTTATACTTAAATTCATTTTTATTCCTCCTTTTTGAATTTAAAGTGTTATTAATTATTTTCGTTTACCCAATTTAATTCTCTTGTAAAGTTTTCACTCATATTTGAATTTTTCATAGAGTTCACATAATCCACTTGTGGCCAACCCAAATTTTCTCTAATACTATTTGCATATTGTATTGCACGTTCATAACCTCCTGTATAATTATTAAATGCATCATACATACTATCAACATTAAAGCTACCTCCAGCTGTTGGATTATATGATTGTACATTTAAATTAACACATGCAATCGCTGCATCATAATATGCATTTCCACATTTAAAAATATCTTCAGGTGGTTCTGTTCCATATGTTTCCATATAAGCTTCTCTAATAACCCCACGCATCTGAGAGCCATAATTATTTTCATATATTACACCACTACCAGAATCTTGCACATAACCTCTTTCAATTATATTTAATGATTCTGGAACACCTGCATAACTAAAATCAAGTCCAAAAGTTGAATTGCTATCAGGAGATAACTGATAAGTTTGAGCACCAGACTCAGAACACCATATTCCAGCCAATAAAGGATAATCCATACCGGTCTTTTGTGATAAACGATATAAATATTCTTGAACTTTTGGGTCTGCAGTATTTTCACTATTATAATGACTAATTGAGCCCTGATGGTCTGTTTTATAATAACTTTGTTCATCAGTTATAAATATATCTAGTGGTTTAAACTCTCCATTTACAGTTCCTGAACTTGTAACAGTTCCATTAGATGTCAATCCTGTACCTGATGAGACTCCTAAATTACTAGAACTCGAATTGTAGTTTGGATTAGGAACCAATCCATTATTTTGAGAAAATCCAATGTTAGGTTGTGAAGACAATGGAACTGATTCTGTTGTTGGAACATTTGAACTTACTATTCTATCAATATTTTGTGATAGTGTTGCTCCAGCATGCGCAAATGAACTAAATGTTGAACTCAATCCAGCTGAGCTTGTTCTTGAAGTATATGTACCTGATGTGCTTACACCTGACCTATATGTTCCAGCTGAGCTTGTTCCTGATGTATATGTACCTGATGTGCTTGCACCTGACCTATATGTTCCAGCTGAGCCTGTTCCTGATGTATATGTACTTGATGTGCTTGCACCTGACCTATATGTTCCAGCTGAGCCTGTTCCTGAAGTATATGTACCTGATGTGCTTGCACCTGACCTATATATTCCATTTATTGTTTGTGTCGAAGCTTTACCAGATATACTTGATTGTGATAATTCTGGTCTTACCGGTTGTATAGTTGCATCCGGACTCTGTTGATTTACAACATTAATACCAGTTGTATATACCCCTGAATTTCTTAAAGATGAATTCACTCCAGATGTATATGTTACCATCTAAGCACCTCCTTTGAATTTTTAAGATTAAAGTAATTTAATAATACTACCTTATCTACCTTACAGACATTATTATATAACATATAAAGTACTTATTGCAAGTTTTTTTACAAATTAGATTAGTTTTTAATAAATAAAATTAATATGAATGCCTAGTATAAATTTGCAACTTACAATATTATAAAAAATAAATTTTACATACTTTTCATTTTTTATATTTTCATTTAACATTATATATAAAAAATTTTTATAAAAAAGTATTCGTTTTGAATACTTTTTTAATTATTATCTTTAAAAAAAGTTAATTAGATATATTTATAATATTATTTTGCATTTTAAACTTTCATTCTATTATAAATTTGATACTGATGTATCAACACTTTTATAATTTTCTATTACTGACATTAAATGTGTATGACATTTTCCTATTGCAGTATAAAACTCTGGAAATTTTGCGCTTAATTCATTGAATTTTGCTGTTGCTTGCGCTGCACTTGTTCCTTCCCATGCTCCTGAACTTGTTACTCTATTTAACAATGCTTTTACATCATTTAATATATTTTCCATGTTTTTAGATGCTTGATTTAATTCATTCGCTAATGACTCTAATTGTCCATATGATAATTTTGTATAATTCATTGTTTCCCTCTTTTCTACTATTGAATATTTATTGAATTTGCATTATTTTGACTTGCTGTCTCATATGCATTACTTACTTTTACTAAATAATCGCCTATTTCGTTTATTACTCCTGCTAACTGATTCATTAGTTGAGCCTGTGTTCCTACTGCTTGTGTATATTTTTGAGCATCTGTTCCTGCCCATACACTTCCTATTTGTCCATTTATATTGTTTATTTGATTTAATACTGTTCTAAATTCCTCTGACTTTGATATTATTTGATTTCCTATACTTCTTGTTTCTTCATAATTTATACTTAAATTCATTTTTATTCCTCCTTTTTGAATTTACTACATAAAAAAGTATATACTAACCTTCCCATGTTACCTCTTTTCCCCAGTTAACCGCTATATCAATATGAGTTCCTTCCATGCCACCTGTATCACAAACAAGTCCTGGTCCTAAACTTGTTTGTACTATAGTTCCTCTTGGATAATAATCAAAATTTGCAGCCACCATAACATAATCACCATACATTTTTACACCATCTTCTCTAACCCAATACTTGGAATCAATTCCACATTCGTTCTTAACAAGTTGTATAACACCTTCCATAGGCATATTGTAGTATGTTTCCTTTCCAGATGGTCCTTCAACAACTCCTAATTCAGGCGTAAGTTTTGGTCCATCATAATTTGAATTAGTTGCAGTAATATCACTTGAATTCAATTGTTCATTATTAACATTTGATTCATTAGAATTAATTGAAGATGTTTGTTCATCACCTATACCAGTTGAATTTTCAGTTTTTTCATCAGTTAATTGTGAGCCATCTTGAGTGTTTGAATTTGCAGAACTTCCAGTATTAGTAGAATTAACATTACTAGGTTGTGTAACACCTGATCCTGTTGTATGTGTATTAACTCCTGTACTATAATTTGGATTAGGAACCAATCCATTATTTTGAGAAAATCCAATGCTAGGTTGTGAAGACAATGGAACTGATTCTGTTGTTGGAACATTTGAACTTACTATTCTATCAATATTTTGTGATAATGTTGCCCCAGCATGTGTTAATGAACTAAACGTTGAACCCATTCCAGCTGAGCCTGTTCCTGATGTATATGTACTTGGTGTACTTGCACCTGACTTATATGTTCCAGCTGAGCCTGTT
>CANRFG010000018.1 GCA_947629815.1 uncultured Bacilli bacterium | reverse complement strand
ATCATATTTATAAAGAAAATTAAAAAATGCTTTAATTGTATAGTTTATCCAAGATTTTCATCTTGGATTTTTGGCATGGTTTTTTTATATATATTTTTGCTTTAATTTCCTATTATACAAGAAAAAAGCAAATACGAATTTGCTTAAAAATCATTATCTTTACCAGCTACAACATATTTTGGAGCATCTGCCCATATATCTTCTTTATTAGAATATAATTTTTTACTAAAAATTAAATTTAGTTTTTCTTTTATTTGTTCTCTACTAAATGGTTTAGAAATATAGTCATTAAATCCTTTTTCAATATACTTTTCTTTAGAGCCTGTCAATGCATCAGCTGTTAACGCAATTACAGGTGTTGTAAAATTTGGATTTTCTTTTAATTTTTGTAATGTTTGTTCTCCATTCATATATGGCATCATTATATCCATTAAAATTAAGTCATAATTATTATTATTTACTTTATTTATACATTCTTCTCCACTTTTTGCTTCGTCTATTTCAAAATCAAAAGTTGAAAGTGCTCTTTTAGCGACTTTTATATTAAGTACATTATCATCAACAATTAATATTTTTTTATGACCATAATTATCATCTATTTTATTTTCTTCTATAATTTCTTCTGTTGTAACTAATTTACCTATTTTTTGTGGAATTTGAACAACAAATATCGAACCTTTTCCAAATTGACTTTGAACATTTATTTTTCCACCCATCATTTCAACTAAACTTTTCGTAATGGCAAGCCCAAGTCCTGTTCCTTCTGTTGTTGTATTTCTATCTACATCTAATCTATCAAATTTTGTAAATAATTTACTTATATTTTCTGCTTTTATCCCTCTTCCTGTATCCTGACAAGTTATAATTAAATTTGAAATATTTTTATTTATATCGTTTATACATTTTATAGTTAAATTAACTTCTCCTTGTTCTGTATATTTAATTGCATTAGTAAGTAAATTGTTTACTATTTCTTTTACTTTTCCTTTATCTCCTATTAATTCATATGGAATATCATCAGCTATATTTAGATTAAACTTTATAGGTTTATCTCCTATACGAGTAGATGTTACTTTACATAATTTTGTAATTTCTTCTTTAAATTTATAAGTATTTTCTATTATTTCCATTTTTTCTGATTCTATTTTATTTATATCAAGAATATTTCCAACTATCTCAAGTAAAGTTTGTGAAGCATTTTGTATATCCTTAATATCTTCTATTACTTCTTTTGGTACTTGTTCTTCATATGTTGTTATATCTTCTGAAAGACCTACTATTGCATTTAAAGGTGTCCTTATTTCATGGCTCATACTTGATAAAAAGTCTGATTTTGCTCTATTTGCTTTTTCTGCTTGGTTTTTAGCAAGTTCCATTTGCCTAAGCATTTTAACATCAGGATTTTCTATAGTAAAGTACATCAAACAACATATTAAACTCTCCATACAAGCCGTAATTACTAATTCAGGCCTAAAAATTTGAATTGTCATTGATATTACTCCAAAAAGTATAAATAAATAAATTGGCATAGTTTTCTTTTTTATTACATCTTTCCTCTTAAATATTAATATTAATCCAACTACACTTGAAATTATAAATGATGACAAATAAACTACTTGTGGCGCTATACCATATGTATAATATATTCTGTTAATAGGGTCCCTATATAAATTTTGAGGTGAAAGAACTAATATTATTGAAAGTATCACAAAAACAATATAAGTAAATGATATAATTTTTTTTGGTTTATTAAACGATATAGTAAGTAGATAATTAAGCATACAAATTGCCCAGAAAATAAAGTATATTAAATATAATTTTAAAACAATATTGCTTATTATTTTAGGTATATTAAGATATTGAAATGATACAAAATCACATAAAAATTGTAAAATTAATCCAACAAAATTGGATATTAACATCAATTTGTAAATTTTATTTTCGTCGTTATTAACTCTTTCCTTTGAAAAATATATATATATTACTCCCAAAATATACATTATACTAAATATTACCAATAATGTTAAATTAGATAATATCATGCTACCACCTCTATGATACGAATATTATAACACATATAACCATTATCATCAATCATGTATAAATTATTCAAAAAAATTAATTGTAGTGTTACAATTGATGTGAAACATTTCTATATAAAAAAAGTAATTCAAGTTGTATAATTGAGTTAACGAAAACAATAATACGAAAGGACTTGAATTACATGAATAGTATATCACAAAATGTAAGATATTTACCACATGATTTAAACACAAAATTTTATGCTGTTAAAGCATATAGAAATGGTAATAAAGCTCAGTATGTTTGTAGAAAGTATCACATATCCAAAGCTTCTTTATCTAGATGGAATAGAAAGTTTGATGGTTCTAAAGAATCTTTAATTGATAAATCTCATCGTCCTATTACTCAGCATCCTAACGCTCATACTGAATTAGAACTTAAATGGATTCATGATTATATTAGAAGAAATCCACATATCACTCTTTGTGAGTTATGGTATAAACTTAAATTAAATAAAGGTTATTCTAGGCATCCTGGTAGTTTATATCGTGTTTTAAAAAGAATTGGTTATTATAATGAAATTAACATTAAAAATACTTCTAAATATTCCCCAAAAAAATATGATACTCCTAAAGAAATAGGTAAAAAATGGCAAATTGATGTTAAATTCGTTCCCAATGAATGCAAATCCTCTAATCTTCCTGATGACCTTAAGTTTTACCAATGGACCTGCATTGATGAAGCTTCTCGTGAAAGATTTATTTATCATTATGATGAGCATACTCCTGCAAACACTGTTGATTTTATATATAGATGTTTCTTATTTTATGGTTATAAACCTGAAGAAATACAAACAGATAATGGTACTGAATTTACTTGGAACCAAGAAAAAATGAAAACAATTCATCCTTTAGATGTTTTATGCATAAAAGAAGGAATATATCATCACAAAATTAAACCTAGAACACCAAGACATAATGGTAAAGTAGAAAGAAGCCATAGAAATGATAATGAAAGATTTTATAATAATCTAAAATTCTATTCTCTTGAAGATTTAAGATATCAAGCTAAGTTATATTTAAAAAGATCAAATAATATACCTATGTCTGTCTTAAATTACAGAACTCCAAATGAACAAAGATTATATTTAGAAAAAAAATTAACTCAATCATCTTGAATTAATTTTATATAATTTTTGTTTCACATCATTTACAAATGTACAGTATAAATTATTCAAAAAAATTAATTACTATTTTATAAATTTTAATTATTATCTAATATATAAGCCATTTTTAAATAATAAAAAGAAGAAATGTTAAATTATTTCTTCTTTTTTGTAAAATTAACTTGTTTAATTAATTCATCATTATCTAAATATATAAAATTGTCTGTTTCACTTTTTATTTTTGCTACATCTCTTTTGCCAGATTTAGCATATGGAAAATCATCTCTAATTTTGAATATTTTTGGCACCATATCTAAATCCTTAAATTTGTTATATATATCATTTTGTATATCAAATAAAACTTGTTCCAACAAATTTTTATCTAATTTTAACTTTGCATTCAATTCATCTTCAAAAATAATATGTACAGCTAATTTAGAATTGCCATATTCATCAGTTTTCTCTAATACATCACAAAGCTTGACTCCATCATAAGAAGATACTACATTTTCAACATCAAAGTTATATATTTTTCTTCCATTAATAATAGTGTAATCAGTTGCTCTACCTTGAACAAATAATTCACCATTTTCATCTACATACCCAATATCTCCTGTACAATTCCATTTATTACCATATTTATCGATGTAAAAATATTTTTTAGTTTCCTCTTCATTTTTAAAATATTCCAACATTCTACAAGGAGTATTTGCTAAAATTTGACCTCTGTTGCCATATGTAAGTTCATTAAATTCTTCATCAACTATAGCAAGTGTTATACCTGGTAATGGAATACCAACAGAGCCCTCAGAATGTTTTATTTTTTGAGTTTGTGTTGCAATTGCCGCTCCAGCTTCGCATTGACCATAGGCAACTCTTAATGTTGAATGATTACCATGCTCTCTAAACACTTTTTCAATATTTTCTGCAGTTTCAACACTTAATGGTTCCCCACCCTCAAAAGGATAATTAAAAAATGATAAATCCTTATTTTTTATTAAACTTTCATCTAAAAATCCCTCATACATACTAGTTGGCGCAACTGCATAATTTGGTTTAGCCTTTAAAACATTTTTTACAAATACACTTCTTTCAAATCTTGGGTCCATAAATACTGAAACACCATATGATAAAGGCAAATGCAAAGAAGTACTTAAACCTGTGGAAAACCAAGGTGGAATTATTTGATAAAACTTTTGATGTCTTGAAATATCTACACCAGAGGCTGGATAAGCTTGAATTGAATTTTGAAAACTATCATTTGATAATAAAATTCCTTTGGAAGCACCTGTAGTACCACTAGAATACACCATTGCAAGTGGAATATCCTTCTTATAATCAATAGTTATAGTATTTCTTCGTTTTGAACCATCTTTAATAAATTGATTCCAAAACAATTCATTACTATATTTTTCTAATTTTATTTTTTTGCCAACTAATCTCAATAAAGAAGAATTCAAAGTTGGTAATACTATTATATTTTTAATACGTGACCTTTTAATAGCATCCTTTAAATCACCATAGAAGGTATCCATAACTATTAGAACATCACTTTCACAATCTTCTATTCTGTCAATTAAATCATCTTTATCAAAATAAGGTGAAATCATATTTACAACTGCACCTATTTTTGATGCAGCATAGAAAGAATAAGCAGTTTCTGGAATTCCAGCAGCGCAAATAGTAACAAAACTTCCTTCTTTTATCCCATATTCTTCAAAAGATTTTGCTGTTTTTTCAATATTATTAAAAAACTCAGCATAATTTATTTTTGTACCAAAGAATTCTATTGCCAAATCACTTGTATTTTTTTTGTTGTTATCATATACTTCCTGATAAACTGTTCTTTTTGGTCTCTCTTTGTATAGTTCATCTTGATTATAATATTTTCCCCATGGCCTATCTATAGTTGCATACCCACAACGAAAATCAAAATATTGACCATTATCAATTTTTTGCAAAATCTCTAATTTTTTTTCTTCTGTTAAATTATTAGAACTTATTATTTCTATCTTTAATTTTTCTAAATCATCTTTTAACATTACACTTACCCCCAATATTATAAATTTCTTACTTTAATTCTAATACTGCTCGAGTTAAAATAGTAATCGTATTATAGTATATTTTATATATTTAGTCAAACTATTTAAAGCTTATATTTCTTGTACAACTATTAAAATCATTGGTTTACATTCTGTTTGTTCATAAAAATACTTACCAACTTGGTCTCTTATTTCCATTTTTATTTTATTAAAATCTACATAATTTGGCTTAGTATTATTTTCTATTATCTCTTTTGATATATTTGTAGCTTCTTTAATTAAATCAATATTTTCTTTAACATATATAAACCCACGAGTTAGTATTTCAGGTCCAGCTAAAGTTTTTTTAGTCAACTTGTCTAATGTAACAGTCACTATAACAATTCCATTTTCACTTAATAACTCACGGTCTTTTAATACTAATTCGCCTACATCACCAGCAGTTTTACCATCTATTAAAATATCGTCAACTTTTACTTTTTCTCCATTATCAACAAGATTTCCATCTATAAATGTTGCAACTTCACCATTAAGTTTTAAAATTATATTTTCTTCTTTCATTCCAACTTTTAGTGCAACTTCTTTATTTGCAACTTGATGGCGATATTCTCCATTTACTGGAAAATAATATTTAGGATTCATTAAATCTAACATTAACATTAAATCTTCACTTGAAGCATGATTAGATAAATATTTCTTTTCTGGTAAAATTACAATATTACTACCTATTTTAGAAACATCATCAAATACTTTAGTTGCGCTTTTTTCCATACCATCATAAACAGGAGACGCAAATATTATAGTGTCTTTCTCATCTATTTTAATAAATTTATCATAACCTTTTATTATTCTTTTTATATTTGAAAAAGGTCTTTCTCTTTCATCTGAAATAATTATAACTGCTCTTGAATCATAACCATTAAAAATACTTTTAATTCTATTTTTATCAAATTCAATATACCCCATATCAATAGATTTTAATATTATATTTTCTATTCTTTTACCCATTATAACTACATTTCTATTAGTTGTAGATATTTCATTTAATATTTGAGCAATTCTATAAATTTGGGCAGAAGAAATATTTATTAATACCCTTCCAGAATTATTATTTATAGTTTCCCTAATTATTGAATTAATTCTATGATTTGGAGAAGTATATCCTTTTTTATCAGCATATCCTGATTCACTTAATAAACACAAAACGCCTTGTTTTCCAACATAAGCAAGTTTACCTATATCTGTTTTAAAATGTCCTAACATAGATGCATCAAATAAAAAGTTACCCGTATAAAATATAATTCCATCATTAGTATATAAAGCATATCCTACTGTATCTGGAATAGAATGAGTCAAACTTATTGGAAATATACTATTTTCACCAAAAGATATTTTTTTATGTGGTTGGATTTCTATTAGGTTTTTGCATTGTATATTATCTTCTAATAGTTGATTTTTAATCATTTCTAAAGTAAATGGAGTTGCATATACTTTTAAATCTTTAATATCCATTAATATATCCGATAATGCTCCCATTTGTCCATCATGACCATGTGTAATAAAAAGACCTTTTATTCTTTTTTTATTTTCTTTTAAATAGTCGTAATTAGGTATTATATAATCAACACCAAGCATTCTATCATCTGCATATTTTAAACCGGCATCAAATATGAATATATCATCGTTTACTTCAACAACATACATATTTTTTCCCATTTCATTTAATCCACCTAAAGCAAATATTTTTATTTTACTCATTTTTTTCTCCTTTCATTAAATTTTTTAATTAAATTAAAAAAGCCTAATTAATTATATCACAAAATAATTAATTAGGGCAATTTTTTATAAATATATATTATTTACAAGTATAGCCTTGTTCAGTCATATCATTTACATAATCTTCTACAGATGTGTTTTTAAAATCTTCAGTTGTAATATCCATTGAATCTAATAATGATTCATCCATTTTAGAAGGTTGCATTTCAATTTTTAATGTTACAGACTCTTTTCCTTTTGATGCACTAACATTTATGCCAGTTTGGTCTTTAAATGTATTAGCTGTTGCTTGATACATTAAATAAGCATTGTCTACTTCATCTGCATCAACTTTAGCTGTATTTTCCATAACTATATTAGTTACTTCTTTTCCTTTAAAAGTTGTTACTATTTTTGATTGTGCTTCACCATCATTCATTGTACAAGTAACCTTCTTTTCTCCACAACCTGTTAAAGAAAATATAACTACTAAAGCAATTATTAAACTTGATATCTTTTTCATAAGCACTCCTTTCATACAAAAATAATATCATAGATTTATAAAATTAACAACTACTTTTTATCAATTATAAATATTGTATTATTTGAAAAATCAAGTGATTTTAATACATTTTTCGCATCTTTCATATTTAAAGATTTTATAATACTTAATTCATTTGGTATTACTTTTCCATATCTTATTATATTATTCATTACTTTATGATTTATACTAAATATATTATCACTCATAAATACATTTGAACTTATAATTGTTTTTTTCTTTCTTTCTAATTGTTCTTCTGTTAATTGTAAAGTTTTTACTTCTTTTTGAATCAATTCAGTTATTTTATCATAATCTTCTGATTCAAAAAATATTGTATATAATATATGTGAATCATTATCAATACTAGATATTTCTAAATTACTATTTATCATTTTTTCTTGTTTTAATTGTTCATTAAATAAAGAAGTTGAACCAAAATTAGAATCAAATATTATTAACAAATACAATAATTTTTCTTTTAATGTCATATTTGGTAAATCATTTAAATTAAATTTATAACTTATCGTTACCTTGGGTATTGTTACATTCATTTTAAGGGTTTCTTTTTGTTTAAAAACTTCATCTGGTTCTTTATATTGTTTTAATTTTATATTATAAAATTCATCAAATTTTTTATTTTCTTGATTTTTTTCTATTATTTCTAGTGTTTTATAAGCATCAACATTACCTGTTACAACTACAATCATATTGCCTGGATTATAAAAAGTATTATAACACTTATATAATATTTCTTTTGTTATACTATTTATGCTTTCTACTGTTCCAATTACTGATTTTCTAATAGGATGCTCTTTAAATGAATTAAAAAGTGTTCCTTCATATAATCTACTATATGGGTCATCTTCATACATTTTAATTTCTTGTTCTATTATTCCTTTTTCTTTTTCTACATTTTCATCTGTAAAATAAGGTGTTTGGACATAATCTAATAAATAATTTAAATTTTCTTCAAAAAAATCTGGTCCAGAAAATAAATAAGTTGTTTTAAATGCTGATGTATTTGCATTAGCGTCTGCTCCTCTTTCTGAAAAAAATGTAAAAGGGTCTACTCCTTTTTCTTGTTCAAACATTTTATGTTCCAAAAAATGTGCGACACCATCTGGAACTTTCATCATTTCATAACTATCGTTTGGTACAAATTCGCTTTGTACTGAGCCATATCTAGTTGAAAAGGTAACATATATATTATTTAGGTTATTTTTAGGTACAATATAAACTTCAAGCCCATTATTTAGTTTTTTAGAATAAAGCGTTAAATCTAAATTTTCTAATTGTGTTTCATTCATTATCATCACCTTCTTGCTCTTTTTGTATGTCTCCTTCTAATAGGTATATTGTGTCCATATGTATTTTTTTAGAAACTGAAACTACCATATCTTTATCAACTTTATTTATATTTTTAATTCTATCTTCTGTTAAATCATAATCTAAATATTCGTGTGATACATAAGTACTTATTATAGAATTTGGGTTATCCATAATACTTTCAAAACTGCTTATAAATGTTGCTTTTGCTGCTGTTATATCATCTTCATCAAATAAACCTTTTTCCATGTATTTCAATTCCTTTTTTATTAGTGAAACACATTTTTTAAATGCTTCTTTATTTATTCCGGCTTTTATTTTAAGTAAATTAAATGTTGGTATATATGAACTATGTATTGAATAGCATAACGAATTTTTTTCTCTTACTTCTTTAAATAATTTTGAATTTGGCCCACCACCTAATATGAATGAGTAAACTCTCATTACATATTCGGTTTCAAATTTTGTTAAATCTTCTACTTTAAATGTAATTATTAATTTACTTTGTTCAAATGGTTGTTTTTCTTTTACTGTCTTTACTCTTTTTCTAAATTTATCATAACTTAATATATGAGATTCACTTGGTTTTTTAAATGTTTTAATTTTAAACTTTTTAATAAATTGTTGTTTTATTTCTTCTTCGTTTATTTCACCAATTACAAATATATCTATTAAATCACTTTGTAACATAGATGTATAATATTCATATAAGTTTTTTTCATCTATTTTATCTATATCTTCTAAGTATCCACTTGCATTAAATGAAAAACTTGCTTTTTTATCAGTTTCTTCATCTGCTCTTAAAGCACTATAAAATGATGGATTTTCTTTTTGCATTTTTAGTTCTTCTTTTAATGATGAGACTGCTAAATTAAATGGTTCTTTACTAAATTTTTTTTGTTCTACATCTGGATTTAAAAGTATTTCTAATATAAAATCTATCGAATTTTTTATTTGATTTTCTTCTGTATATTTATCATTTAAAAATGAACTAGATATACTAAAAACACAATAATTTCCTGATATATAAGAATTGGAATTTATTCCTAAGCCATATAACTCTTCTGTTTTTATTTCTAATAGCCTACTACTTTTATATTCCATACTTGATTCTAAAATAACTTTTGATAATAAAGAACGGATAGTTAATTCACTTTTTTTTACTTTTCTTTTAAAATTTATTTTAACAGTTACTGTTTTAAATTTATCTGTGTTTATTAAATGAAGATTGTATGGACCTAAATCTATTTTTTTATATTTCATAAGTCACCTCTTTCGTTAGTATATGTACTTTTGTTTATTTTATAATATTAAAGCTGTTTCTAAAGCTAATTTAATCATATCTGTGAAATTTTTTTCTCTTTCTTCACTTTTTGTTTCTTCATTTGTTATAAAACTATTTGAAATTGTTAAAATACAAGCAGCATTTTTATTTAAAATCTCTGCATTATGAAAAAGTGCGAATGATTCCATTTCTACTGCAACACAACCATATTTTTTAAATAATTCAGCATAATTTTCATTTTCTTTATAAAATACATCTGTTGAATATATGTTTCCTATTGATAAATGCATATTTAATTTTTCTGCTGTTTGCATTATACATAAATTAAGTGAATTTGATGCATTTATTATATTTTTATCACTATTGTTTTGTACTTTAGCAAATGTAGAATCTGAATAACTTGCATTTGTAAGAAGTACATCATACACATTTAAGTCAGGACTATAAGAGCCAGCTGTTCCTACTCTAATTATATTTTTTACATTATAAAATTTATATAGTTCATATGAATATATTCCCATACTTCCCATTCCCATTCCTGATGCCATAATAGTTACTTTTTTACCTTTATAAAATCCTGTATATGCATATATATTTCTAACACTACTAACTAACTCATAATTTTCTAAAAAAGTTTCTGCAATAAATTTTGCTCTTAAAGGGTCTCCAGGCATTATTACAGTTTGTGCGATTTGCTCTTTTTCTGCTTGTATATGTGCAGTCATAATATCACTCTCCATTTTTATTATACCACATATATTTTAATTATCATTTATTATGTATTTTTTAAGTGTAAACCTATTTAAAATAATAAATTTTAAATAAATTTGATTTTTTTTTAAAATATGTTATAATACGCACTAATTATTTAGAAAGCAGGGATAATATGACTTTTTATGTAAGAGAAAATAAAAAAGTTAATTTATATTCTATAGATATTGATGCATATAAATTAATTAATTTAAAAAAAGAAATAGATTTATGGGATAATAAAGGTATACTTAGAAATAGAAAAAATATAACATATGTAGAATTTGAACCACATTTTTTATCTAATTTATGTAATAGATTAATATATTCTAAAAATAGTTTAGAAGTTACTAAAATTATAAGTGAATTTTCTAATTATTTGGATAAAGATTTAAACGCAAATGAAGTTTGTTTTTGTAAAGACTTATTAGAAATATTAAATATAACAAAAATAAATGATAACGCAAATAAATTATTAAATGAAGATATTGATAAAGAAGTTTCTTCTATAAATAATTTTTTTGATAAATTTGATAAAATAATAAATAAAAAAGAAGAAAAAAGTATTCATAATAGTATATTTAATAGTATACCTGAATACTCTAACTTATATTTAATAATGAATTAAACAGCTTATGCTGTTTTTTATTGATTTAAAAAATTCATTACTAAATCTACTAATATATCTTTTTCTTTAGGATTAGATTGCGCAATAAGTAATGTAAGTGCTACCAAAGTATTATTGTCAATAACTTGTACTTTACCATTATATAAAATATTATAAAATCCTAGAAAATATATAAATAATGTTGCAGCTATTCTTTTATTGCCATCAATAAAAACATGATTCTTAATAATTAAATATAAAAAATTTGCTGCTTTTTCCTCTATACTATTATATAAATCCTTTCCATCAAAAGATTGATATATAGTACCTATAATTGTTTTTAAACCATTATTTCTTTCAAGTGCGAATAAATAGCTATTACTATTAAATTTTAACTTACTAACTATATTCATACAATCTTTATAAGTAATTTTTTTATTATTTTTAGTCCCATTAGGTTTTGTTATTCTTTTATAATCATAATCATCTAGTAAATTTAGAGCTTTTGAGTAGTTGTTTATTACTTTAATTATTTCTTGGGCTTCACTACCTTTTAATTCAGTATCTATTCTTCCAGCAATATCAATTAATTTTATAGTTTTCTCAAGATATTCTAGTCTTTTTTGATTAGCAGCATAACCTTTAATCATATAATCTTTTAATACTTTAGTTGCCCATTTTCTAAAAATAACACCATTTTTAGATTTTACACGATAGCCAACACTTATAATCATATCAAGATTATAGTAATCTAATTCTCTAGTTTGAGTTTTCTCTGATAATGCTCCATGTTGAGTGGTATGTGCAAATTTTGCACATACCTCATTTTTATCCAATTCATTATCTTTAAAAACATTATTTATATGTCTTGATATAACTGTTCTATCTCGGTCAAACAATTTAGCCATTTGTTCTAGTGAAAGCCATACAGTTTCATCTTTCATATTAACTTCCAATTTAACATTTTGATTTTCAAATAATATAATTTCATTTTTCATATATTTTATCTCCTTTTCTACTTTTTTAAATATAATGTTTATTTTCAATTTCCATTATATAATTCTTATGTTCATCCTCAACCCCATTTTAATTAACATTACTTAACAATATTTTAGAAATTCAACATCATATATTACCACACAAATAGATTTTGTAATCCATATTATACTATGCAAACTTATGTTCGCCAATAATAAAATAATATTTTTTTATTTTTTCGTATAACAAAAATAAACAGCCTAAGCTGTTTATTTAAATCTATTAATTTTTTTTAAATATTTTTTTTCATTTTCTATAGGAATTATTTCTGTTTCATCTAATTTTAACCCATAATATATATGCCTATATAACAATACTGCATGTGTATATTCGTGAATATTTACTAGCATACTTTTTAAATCTTTTATAACAGGAACTAATAACCTAAAGTCAGTAATTTTATTTGAATTTATAGGTCTAGAAAAACATCCTACATATTGTAAAATATCACAAGCATTTTCATCTACCATTTTTGTCCTATTACTTATAAAATTATATTCCTCTTCTGTTAAAATTCCATCTAACATAAAATTTTTAAATGCTTTTTCATCGAACATATTAAAGAACTCCCTTTAAAAACTGTCCTGTATAGCTTTCTTTTATTTTAACTAATTCCTCAGGTGTACCTTTGGCTACTATTTCTCCACCACCATCTCCACCTTCTGGACCTAAATCTATTATGTAATCTGCTACTTTTATAACATCTAAATTATGTTCAATAACAACTACAGTATCACCATTATCTACAATCCTATTAAGAATAACAAGTAATTTTTTAATATCATGACTGTGTAAACCTGTTGTAGGTTCATCTAATATAAATAAACTTTTTCCTGTTGGTTTTTTCTGTAGCTCTTTTGCAAGTTTAACACGAGCTGCTTCTCCTCCTGATAAAGTAGGTGCACTTTGACCTAACTTAACATAGGAAAGTCCTACATCCATTAAAATTTTTAACTTATTTTTAACTTTAGGTATATTCTCAAAAAACTCATATGCTTCTTCTACTCTTAACTCTAAAACATCATAAATACTTTTTCCTTTATATTTTATACTTAAAGTTTCTCTATTGTATCTTGTTCCACCACAAACTTCACATGGTACATAAACATCAGGTAAGAAATGCATCTCTATTTTTTTAACACCATCACCCCAACATGCTTCACATCTACCACCTTTTACATTAAATGAAAATCTACTTTTATCATATCCTTTCATTTTTGCTTCTTTTGTTTGTGCGAAAACATCTCTTATATCATCAAATACTCCTGTATATGTTGCAGGATTACTTCTTGGTGTTCTTCCTATAGGTGCTTGAGAAATATCTATAACTTTATCTACATTTTCAAGTCCAACTACTGATTTATAAATACCTGGTTTTTCTTTTACTTTGTATAAATTATTCGCTACTACTTTATACAATATTTCATTAACTAAACTACTTTTACCACTTCCACTTACTCCTGTTACACATATAAATTTACCTAGTGGAAATTTAACATTTATATTTTTTAAATTATTTTCTTTTGCACCTTTTATTTCAATAAATTTACCATTACCTTTTCTTCTTTTTGTAGGAACTTCTATTTTTTCTTTTCCTGTTAAATATCTAGCGGTTATACTATTGTCACATTTCATTACTTCTTGTGGGGTTCCTTTTGCTACTACCTCACCACCATGAAGTCCTGCACCTGGTCCAATATCGACTAGATAATCACTTGCAAGCATAGTATCAGTATCATGTTCAACTACTATTAAAGTATTTCCTAAATCTCTCATTTCTAACATTGAATTTATAAGTCTTTGATTGTCTCTTTGATGTAGTCCTATACTTGGTTCATCAAGTACATATAAAACTCCTGCTAATCTTGAACCTATTTGAGTTGCAAGTCTTATTCTTTGTGATTCACCACCAGATAAAGTTCCTGCACTACGAGCAAGTGTCAAATAAGAAAGTCCAACATTTTCTAAGAATGTTAATCTAGAATCAATTTCTTTAATTATCATTTCTGCTATTTGTTTTTGTTCTTTACTTAATTTTAAATTCATAATGAATTTGTGCAAATCAGAAATACTTAGTAAAGTTACTTCATATATATTTTTTTTATTTATTAGTACTGATAATACAGAATCATCTAATCTAGCGCCTTTACATTTTGGACAAGTTGATTCTACCATATATTGTTCTATCCATTCTCTTATCCATGTACTTTTAGTTTCCATATATCTTCGTTCTAAATTAGTTATAATTCCCTCATAATAATCTTTACTTGTCCTTTTGTTACCATTTTTAGATGTATAATTAAATTCTAATAAATCTTTAGAACCATATAAAATTATATCTAATTCTTTTCTGGATAAGTCCTTTACTTTTTTATTTAAATCTATATTATAAAATTTAGCGACTGTTGATATTTGTGTACTAATTATACTAGAATCATCTTCTAAATTTATAGCGACTATTGCTCCTTCATTTATGCTTAAATCTTTATTAGGTATTATTAAATCTTCATCGATTGATAATTTAATTCCAAGACCTTTACATTCTGTACATGCTCCATAAGGTGCATTAAATGAAAACATTCTAGGCTCTAATTCTGGAAGTGAAAAATCACATTCTGGACATGCATAATTTTCACTCATAACTATTTGTTCTTTACCTACTACATCAACTACTACTTTCCCATGTGATAGTTTTGCTGCTGTTTCTATAGAATCATATAATCTACTTCTTATTCCATCTTTTACTATAAGTCTATCGATTATAACTTCAATATTATGTTTTTTGTTTTTATCAAGTTCTTTTACTTCTTCTATATCAAATTCTTCACCATCTATTTTTAATCTAACATATCCATCTTTTTTTAGTTTTTCTATTGTATTTACATGTGTACCTTTTTCACCATATATTATTGGACTTAATATTTTTATTTTTGTATTTTCTTCTAAGTTTAATATTTGGTCAGTCATTTCCTCATAACTTTGACTTGTTATCGGTTTATTATGTACTTTACAATATGGTACACCAATTCTTGCATATAAAAGTCTTAAGAAGTCATATATTTCAGTTACTGTTCCTACTGTACTTCTAGGATTTTTATTTGTTGTTTTTTGGTCTATACTGATTGCAGGGCTTAAACCTTCTATAGAGTCTACATTTGGTTTTTCTGTTCCACCTAAAAATTGTCTAGCATAATTACTTAAACTTTCTACATATCTTCTTTGACCTTCTGCATATATAGTATCAAAAGCAAGACTACTTTTTCCACTTCCACTTACTCCTGTCATTACTATTAGTTTATTTTTTGGTAACTCTAAGTCTATGTTTTTTAAATTGTTTTCTTTCGCACCTTTTATTATAATTTTATCCATAATCTTCACCTACATTTTACAAAATCTATTATATATCACGAACAATTGTTTGTAAATAAATATAAGTTTATTTTAACACATTTTCACAATTTTTTAAATATTATTTTTTTAAAATATAATTTATTTATCATTTTTTGTTGATTTGAATATTAAGATAATGTTATAATTTAAGAGAGCCTATAAAACTCTCTAGAAGTTTGAGGTGTTTTTTTATGACAAAGTACATTTTTGTAACAGGTGGTGTTGTATCTGGTCTTGGTAAAGGTATTACTGCTGCTTCTGTTGCGCTTTTATTAAAATCAAGAGGATATAAAGTATTCATGCAAAAGTTTGACCCTTATATAAATGTCGACCCCGGAACTATGAACCCTATACAACATGGTGAAGTGTATGTTACTTATGATGGGTGTGAAACTGACTTAGATTTAGGTCATTATGAGCGTTTTATAGATGAAGAACTTAATTATACTTCAAATATAACAAGTGGGAAAATATATTCAACTGTAATTGAAAAAGAAAGAAAAGGAGATTATTTAGGCGCTACCGTACAAATGGTTCCTCATGTAACAAATGAAATAAAAAATAAAGTATATGAAGCTGGTATTTCTAGTGGCGCGGAATTTGTTATTACTGAAATAGGTGGTACTGTCGGTGATATCGAATCAAGTACATTTATAGAAGCTTTAAGACAAATTCAATATGAAAAAGGAGAAGAAAATACTTTCTTTATACATACTACATTAATTCCTTACATATTTGGTTCTAATGAACTTAAAACTAAACCTACACAAAATAGTGTTAAAGACTTAAGAAATATGGGAATAAGACCTAATGCTTTAGTTTGTAGAACTCCTTTTCCTACTAGTGATTCTATAAAAAACAAATTATCTTTATTTTGTTCAATTCCTGTTGAAAATATAATAGATGCTGTAGATGTTAAAAATATATATCAAATTCCAATTAACTTTTATAATCAAAAGATAGATGAAGCAATTTTGAAACAATTTAAAATGCCAATTAAACAGGCTAATATAAAATATTGGCAAGATTTAATTGATACTGTTGATAATTTAAAGGATGAAGTTGAGATTGCGCTTGTTGGTAAATATGTAGAATTACATGATGCTTATTTATCTGTTGCAGAATCACTTAGACATGCTGGATATAAATATAAAACTAAAGTAAATATTAATTGGATAGATTCTGAATCTTTAGAAGATTCTAATGTTGATTTAAAGAAAGTATTTAAAAATTCTAAAGGAATATTAGTTCCAGGCGGTTTTGGAAGTAGAGGTATTGAAGGTAAAATAAAAGCTATTAAATTTGCAAGGGAAAATAACATTCCATTTTTAGGAATATGTCTTGGAATGCAACTTGCTGTTATTGAATTTGCTCGTAATGTTTGTGGAATTAAAGAAGCATCTTCAACAGAATTTAAAGAAGTTTGTCCTGAACCTATAATTGATTTAATGGCTGACCAAAAAGCAATTACAAACATGGGTGGTACATTAAGATTAGGTAATTATGAATGTACTATTAAACCTAATACTTTAGCATATGAAGATTATAAGCAAAATAAAATATTAGAGCGTCATCGTCATAGATATGAATTTAATAATAAATATAAAGAAATATTAGAAAAAAATGGAATTGTCTTTTCTGGTATAAATGAACAAAGTAATTTGGTTGAAATTATAGAATATCCTAAACATAAACATTTTATTGCATGTCAATTTCACCCAGAATTTAAAAGTAGACCTACAAAACCACATCCATTATTTGATTCATTTGTTAAAGCAAGTATAAAAGGAGATTAATTAAAATCTCTTTTTTATTCGCAAGTTATATTATTATTTAAAATTATATGTGAATCACTATTTGAATCAAATATTTTTTTATTGCTATCAAATATTGTTTCTGAATTATAAAATATATTTCCTGTACCATTATTATATAATTAATATCCATTTTCTAATTCATTTTTTATACTTCCATTACTTACTTTTGTTCCTGTATATTCTAATTTATGTTATTATCAAATACACCATATACTCCATCATCTACTACATTCATTATTAAATAATTTGTTACTGCTCTTACATATCCATTCACTCTTTCTACTGATGTTGCTTTATTAGATAACTCTACTATATTCATTATTATTGGCGTTGTTATTAACGCTATTATTGCAAGTATCACTATTACTGTCAATAACTCTACTAATGTAAAAGCTTTTCTCAATTTACTTCCTCTTTTCTATTGTTTACTTATATTATGCCCATGACATTTGTCAAGTGGTTTGGGCATAATTTTTAAAAAATCGATGAAGTTTACATTTCTATACAAAAAAGGAGATTACTCTCCTTTTAAAACATCTATTGCTCTTCTCATTTCTAAATCATATTTTATCATTTCAGTACCACCAAATTGTTTTAAAAATTCTTCTTTTTTCATTTGGTATTTATTAGCAAGTTCTTCTGCTTCTTTATCTACATCTTCATCAGTTACAACTATTTTTTCTGCCACAACTATTTCTTCTAACATAAGTCTAAATTTAACTCTTTTAGTTGCTTCTTCTTTCATTTGATCTCTTAAAGCTTGTTCATCTGAATTAGTGAATTTGTAAAATTGTTCTAATGATAATCCTTGCATTTGAAGATTTTGTTCATATTGTTTCATCATTCTATCTTGTTCATCTTTAATCATTACTTCTGGTATTGAAACTTCAACATTTTTAGCAGCTGCTTCTATTAATTCATCTATGTATTTATTTTCAGCATCTGATTCTTTACGAACAGTAATATTTTCTTTAATTTGTTTTTCTAAAGTTTCCTTTGAATTAATTCCTTCCATTCCTAAATCCTCAAAGAAATCATCATTTAATTCTGGAATTTTTATCTCTTTTACTTCATTAACTTTTACTTTAAAAGTTACTTCTTTACCTTTTAAATCTTCACTATGATAATCTTCTGGAAAAGTTACTTTGATTTCTCTTTCTTCTCCAGCTTTCATACCAATTAATTGTTCCTCAAAACCTGGAATAAAACTTCCTGAACCTATTGTTAAAGGATAATTTTCACCTTTACCACCTTCAAAAGCAACTCCATCTTTAAATCCTTCAAAATCAATTATAGCTATATCTCCATTTTCAACTTTTCCATCTTTTACAATATTTTCTGCATAATGACTTCTTAAATGTTCTATTTCATGTTCTACTTCTTCTTTTTTAACTTCTACTTTATCTTTCTTAACATTTAAACCTTTATATTTTCCTAATTTAACAGTTGGTTTTAAAGTTAATTTAAAATTAAATTCAACACCATCATTTGAAATTGATTTTAATTCAACTTCTGGTTGTGCGACTATTTGTAAATCTTTATTTTCTTCTATCATTTCCATATATGCTTGATCTAAGCATATTTCTGCAGCATCAAAATTTAACGCTTCTTCACCATATTTCTTTATTATTTTTTCTTTAGGTGCTTTTCCTGGTCTAAATCCATCTATTTTAACTTTACCGCTTATTTTATTATATGCTTTTTCTTTAGCATCTTCCCAAGCTTGTCCTTCTATTTTTTTTGCTATTTCTTTTACATTATCCATAATATCTCCTCCAATACTTATATAGTATACAATATTTATATTTTTTTTTCAACAAAAAATAAAGATTAAAAACTAATCTTTATTAATATTCATAATCATATGTATCATCATAACTATATGAATTTTCTATTAATGAATTCATTATTCTTGAAACAAATTTGTTTTCTTGTAATTTTTGAAATATTTCTTCTAATTCAACATCACTTATTTCTTCAGTTGTAACAGAATTATTAGTATTTATATTTTTTAATGTTGCATTGTCATTTATTTCATATGTTGTGTTAACATCTAATTTGAATAATTGTTCACCATCAACATTTATTTTAGAATTTAAATTAAATTTTGAATTATCTATAACTAAATTCTCTTCAAAATCAATATTTGATGATATTTCTTTTGCTTTAATTGTAATATTTGTTTCATCATTTGTTTTTTTAGATGTTATATTTGCAGTTAATGTAAGAGCTATAATAGTTGTTTCAGAAGTATTGTTATCTAATGATTTAGTAGTTATATTAAGCATAGCCATTCCATTTACTAAAACTCTTATTTCCTCTATATTATTATACTTTGAAAAGAATAATTTTACTGAAGAATCTTCACCTTTTATATTTATATCATAAGCTATTACATCATGTAAAACACCTTTTGTATATACATCAATAGTTATAATATCTTGTGAATCTAAATCAATCATATTTGGAAGTTCTTCTAACGAATCAATTAATTGTTCTTTTGTAGTATCAGAATTTTTTAATAAGATTTCTAATAATTTATCATCTTTTTTAATTTCTATAACCATTTTCTCTATTATTCTTTTTGCTTCTTCACTATTTATCAAATATGAAATTTTACTTACTTCTAAATCTTTATCTTGTATACTTATAACATCTTTACTTTGTTCAAATTTAGAACTATCTAATGATTTTAAGAAAATATCTTTTATTGTTTTTATTGTATAATCAATATCTTCATTTGAAATTGTATCAATGTTTGTATCAATATTTAATGGAACTGATATATATTTATCATATATATCAACTAATTTAAAATATGAATCATTATCTCTTTTATAAGATTCTAAACTAAGTTTGCCTGAATCATTTGATAGTGTCGTACTCATATCAAAATTTAATGTTTTATTATCTATTGTTTCATTTAGTTCTATTTCTAGTTCATTTAATATATCAAATAAATTTGTAACTGATGAATCAAAATAATATTCGTTACCTTCTAAATTAATTGTTGTATTAGTTTTAATATTTACAATCTTATCTTTATTATTGTCATTTGATTTTAGATTATCAAATTTATCACTAATATTAGAATATGCTTTATTTATTCCTTTAAAAAATATATTTTTAGGTGAGAAAACAACTAATTTTACTATAAGTAAAGCAATTAATAAAACTATCAATACTATTCCAATTATTATAAATGGAACTTTGTTTATTTTTTTCTTTTTAGGTTTTTGTTCTATTACATTATCATTTTTAACTTCTTCTAATTTAACTTCTTCTTGTTTTAAATCATTTTCTTGAGTTTCTTCTTGTTTTAAATTTTGGTCTTGTGAATCATTTGTTTTAACTTCTTCTTTTTCTATTTTTTCTTCTTCATTATTTAATTTATTTCCACAATTAGTACAGAAAAGTTCTCCTTCTTCTATTTTTTTACCACAATTTGTACAGTACATTTTATTTTCCTCCATTTCACATAGCGACACATAGTCTAATTTTCTATTATTTTTCCATCCATACTCCATGTTTTTACATCTGTAATTTTTACATCTACTATTTTTCCAATATTACTTTTTGGTGAGATAACATTTACAAGTTTCATCGTATCTGTATATCCCATTAACATATTTTTATTCTTATCTGAAATTCCTTCTAATAAAACTTTAACTGTTTTATTTAAATATTTTTTATTATTTTCAAGTGCATATTTATTTACTAATTCGTTTAATTCATAAAGTCTTTTATTTTTTTCTTCTAAGGTTACACTATCTTTCATATTAGCAGCTGGGGTTCCTTCTCTTTTGGAAAATATAAAAGTAAATGCTGAATCAAATTTGCAAGTATTAACTATATCTAAAGTTTCTAAAAAATCTTCTTCTGTTTCATTTGGAAATCCAACTATTATATCTGTTGTAATTGAAACATTTGGTATTTCTTTTTTTAATTTATTAAAAAGTTCTAAATAAGATTCTTTAGTATATCTTCTACCCATAAGTTTTAATATATTGTTTGAACCTGATTGAATTGGTAAGTGAATATATGGCATTATATTTTCATTGTTTTTAATTGCAGTTATCATTTCATCTGTAAAGTCCCATGGATGACTAGTTACAAACCTTATTCTTTCTATTCCTGTTTTCGCAACATCATTTAATAAATCTGACATTCCATAATTTATTTTTAAATCTTTTCCATATGCATTTACATTTTGACCTAATAGTGTTACTTCCTTATATCCTTTTTTTACAAGGTCTTTTACTTCTTCTATAATAAATTCTGGTAACCTACTTCTTTGCTTTCCTCTAGTATATGGAACTATGCAGTAAGTACAGAACTTATCACAACCATACATTATATTTACCCATGCTTTATATTTTGAATCTCTTTTAACAGGGATATTTTCTACTACATCACCTTCAATACTTAAAACTTCTACTTCCATTTTTTTATTAGATAATGCTTTTTCAAGTATACTTGGTAATGAATGTATATTATGTGTACCAAATACTATGTCTAACCAATTATATTTATTTAATATTTCGTTTATTACTACTTCTTCTTGAGCCATACAACCACATAGTCCAACTATAATGCTTGGTTTTGTTTCTTTTAAATGTTTTATTCTTCCTAAATATCCAAATACCTTATTATGTGCGTTTTCTCTTATTGCGCATGTATTTAAAAGTATTAAATCTGCATCTTCCATGTTATCTGTAGGTTTAAAACTCATATCTTCTAAAATAGCTTTTATGTTTTCACTATCGTGTTCATTCATTTGACAACCATAGGTTTTTACAAAATATTTTTTGTTTAATCCTAATTCTTTTAGATTTTCTTTTATTATATAGTCATTAGTTTTTATTAAAACTTCTTTTTTTGTTCTATTTTTTGCTTCTTGTAAGTTTGGTAATAACATTTTTATCACTTCTTTTCTGTAAAATGTATGCATTTTGATTATATAACATAAATATTTTGGTAGCAAGTAAATTTAATATATTTTTTTATTTTATACAAAAAAAACTATCAATAAGATAGTTTTAAATGTTATTCACCATCAGTTAGAGTTGCTTTACCATCCTCATAATTAAATGTTTTATCTTTTTTATAGCTTGATACCTTACAACCAGTTAATTTAACTTTGTTATCATTTTCTTCAACTGTAGCCGTACAATTTGTTACTTGTGCACCTGAATAATCAGCAGTAACACTATTAATATCTACATCTTCTCCAGCCATAAGTTTAATATAATATGAAGATTCTAATGCTTTCGCATATCCTTCTACTGAACGTTTTGCAGCTTCTAATCTCGCATTATCTACTACATTCATTATTATTGGTGTTGCAATTAATGCAATGATAGCTAAAATTACGATAACAGCTAGTAATTCTACTAATGTAAATCCTTTCTTATTCATTATTATCACCACCTTACTTCTACTATATGTATAGTTTAACACATTTTATAGTTTTTAGTCAATTAAAATTTATTTCATGTTAATCCTTTTTTAAAATTTCACCATATCATTATTAGAAATTTCACTAAACTTATGTTGTATAATATCTCTTTG